>CAZJAO010000003.1:51987-57291 GCA_964544395.1 Candidatus Woesearchaeota archaeon | reverse complement strand
TTACATTAAGCGGTAATGCAGTAACAAAGCCGATTTAAATTGATGATTGATAAAAATGAACAAAAGAGGTCAGTCTGGTTGGTTAGTTTGGGCGGTAATTTTTTTGATTATAGCAATAGTTGCTGCAATATTTGGATTTGGAATCATCTCCGGGGTTTCGTATACGATTGCTAAATGGTTGGCAATAATCTTTGTTGTTTTATTTATAATCTCAGTAATAGCTGGTGTAATTAAAAGAGCTTAAATTTTAGTTATATAATCGGATCTTTATTATAAACCTAATTTTTCAAGAAACTTATCTTTATCGAAAGGTTCTATATCAGAATATTCCTGTCCGGTTCCAATAAATAAAATTGGTTTTTTTGTTATGTAACCGACGGAAAGTGCAGTTCCGCCCTTTTCATCAATATCCGCCTTTGATAAGATTATTCCATCTATTCCAATATTTTCGTTGAATGTCTTTGCTTGTTCCGTTGCATCATTTCCGGTTATTGATTCTCCTATGAATATTTTCAAATTTGGATGACAAACTTTAGAAATCTTTTCCATTTCTTTTATAAGATTCTTTTCGGTATGCATTCTTCCTGCCGTGTCTATTAAAACACAATCTATCCCGTTTTTTTTGGCATAATTTATTGCATCAAATCCTACTGAAGCAGGATCAGAGCCATACTCATGGGCAATAACGTTTATTCCGATTCTTTTTCCATGTTCTTTTAATTGCTCAATTGAAGCGGCACGGAAAGTGTCTGCTGCAGCCATTACGCTGCTGATATGCCTGCCTTTCAGCATTTCTGCAATCTTCGCTATAGTTGTGGTTTTTCCGCTCCCATTAATCCCAAAAAAGAGAATTACGCATGGCTTGCTCTCTCTTATCCTATCCAGAAAATTAAATGGATTTATCAGAATTTCTGAAACGCTATCTTTTATTATTTCACGAATCTGTCCCTCAACCTCTTTTTTCAGAAGCTCTTTTCCGACTAATTCCTTTCGCAATTTATTTGTTATTTTATCTACCACTTCAAATGCAACATTATTTTCAAGAAGGAGATTTTCCAATTCATCTTTATAAGAATCAAATTCCTCGTCGGAAATTTTTACTTTTCCCGCTTTTTCTTTTATTTTCTGGAAAAAACTTTTTGGAAGATCTTTTTTATTTTCTTCTTCTAATTCATCAATATTCTCTTTTAATTTCTCAAAGTCCGGCTCAAATTTTTCTAATGCTACCCCATATTTCATAGGCATTTGAACTTCAATTTTCTTTTTTGCTAACTTTTTAGGAGAAGTCTTCTTTATTGACTTTGGTTTTTCTTCTATTTTTTGACTATTTGAGATCTTTTCAGTCCATTGCTTTAATTTTTCTTTTAAAAACTTGAACATGTTAAAATTGACAAGGATTTGGATTATTAAATCCTTCCGTATTTGTCAGAAAATCTTTTTTCATCATGCTCATCAAAAGTTCCGAAAGAGATTTCTATTAATTGAACTTTTTTATTCGTCGCAATTATTCTATGTTTCTCATTTTTTCTAACGTGCACGAAATCACCATTTTTCACTTTGAATTTTTTATTTCCAACTTCAACTTTTCCATTGCTTAAGAAATACCAATCTTCAGTTCTCTTTTTATGAGCTTGAAGACTTATTTCCTGCTTTGGAAACAGAGTAAGAACCTTGATGGTACACTTTTCATTGAGAGCAAATTGCTTGAAATTCCCCCAGGGCCTCTTCACTTCTTTCATTGACTATTACAATGAAAAAATCTTTATAAAGTTTGACACTTTTCGTAATTAATGAAAGGGGTTTTCGTAATTCTTGACGGCATGGGTGATTTGCCTTCTGATGTTTTAGAAGACAAAACTCCGCTTGAAGTTGCTGAGACTCCCAACTTGAATTTTCTTGCTACAAGAGGGGAAATGGGTTACTTGTACTCTGTAAGACCTGGATTTGTTCCTGAGTCGGATGAGGCAATTGTTTCTATCTTTGGTAATGAGTTGATTTCAAGTTCAAGAGGGCAATTGGAAGCAAAAGGAGCAGGCATAACTCTTGTGCATGGAGACTTGGCCTTTAGGGTGAACTTTGCAACGATTGATTCTCTAATTGGAAAAAATATTATTGACCGAAGAGCAGGAAGAACTCTTACAAATACAGAAGCTGAAGGACTCGCTAAATCTTTGAACAAGATAATTCTTCCATGCAAATTTATTTTCAAGCCAACGATACAACACAGAGCAGCCTTAGTTTTCAAGGGGGGATTCTCTGACAATATCTCTGAAAATGATCCTACATATTTTGAAGGACAAGCTAAGACTTCAGACAAGATAATTCCGATTATGCCTTTAGATGATGATGAAAATGCACAATACGCAGCTAATATTGTAAATGAGTTCCTTGACAAGGCTTTTGAAGTTCTTGATAAGCATCCTATAAATGAGGCAAGAAGAAAAAAAGGATTATTGCCCGCAAATTATTTGCTGATTCGGGGCCCCGGAATTGATATTCCAAAATTAAAATTATATCCTAAATGGCTTTCCGTTGCCTACATGCCTCTTGAAAAAGGATTTTCGCAATTTAGCGGAATGAAAGTTTTTTCTTTTGATTATCCCAAACTGAAAGGTTTAGATGTTTATGAAAATCTTACTGAAGGCTTGAAGAGAGCATGCAGTTTTTCAATCAAAGTTCTAAAGAGGAACAAAAATAAATTTGATTATGCTTATGTTCACATAAAAGAAACCGATTTGCCAGGGCATGATAATAAACCCATGGAGAAAATTGCCATGTTAGAATATCTTGACAAGACTTTGTTCAAATTTCTAAGAGAATTTGCTCCTCCAAATAATATTAAAGTTGTTGTCACGGCGGACCATTCTACCCCCTGCAAGTTGAAGAAGCATTCGGCGGATCCTGTGCCTGTTTTATTCTATAACCAATCTCTTCCAAAAATTGAAAAGAAATTTTCATTCAAGGGAAAACAAAACATGGACAGCAAAATTGCCGGAAAGAAATTTTCAGAAAGAGAGGCAAGAAAAGGGAATTTAGGCAGAATGACGGGCGGAGAAATGCTGGAAAAAGTAGGTTTTTTGAAATAGCAAAGCACCAAGGTTCTTTGCTTAATCTCCTTTTAGGGTACAAATTCTTAAAAACACAGACACTTTTTTAGAAAGATGATTACTTATAATGAGATATATGAATCTGCCAAAAAGGAAAGATATTCAGAACAATTGCAGGTTCTGCCCAAAAATTTTATCTCAAGTGTCGCCGAATACCTCAAGGAAAAGAAAGTTATGTCCTCCAAGGAAGATGATGCTTTCTCTGACATGATAACCAAGACAAAAAAGCAATTTGAAACGGCTGTTGTTCTCTTTAATGAACTTAAAAGGATTAGGAGAAAGAAGATTTTGAATCTTGTCCTCATTGCTTCGGAAACGGGCATATCCAAGAGAGATTTTGAGAACATGCTTGACTTTGAAAAAGAACTTTTTGAAGAGCTGATGAAATGCATTGATGCCTCTGACAAGAAATTCAACGGGTTGTTTAATGGGGCTAAAAATGATGCGTTGAAAAATGATATGGTGGTTTTTAAGATTGATGTTGAAGAATTTCTCGGACCTGATGGGGAAATGATGGGCGGCTTCAAAAAAGGACAAATTGCAAATTTGCCTCACCAAATTGCAAGAATTCTTGTTGAAGACGAAAAGGCAGAAAAAGTGGAAGAACAATAAATTTATATTTTGAAGGATAGTTATTAATTTATGAGAGATATACCAAGAATAATTACCGGGATTTTATTTGTTCTTTTAAGTTTAAGTTCTGTTTTACTCGTGTTTATTACTCAAAGTAATTATTTCATATTAGTAACAAGTATTATACTATTAATTTTGGGAATTGTTATTTTATCAAACAAAGCAGAAAACAAAATTGCGGGGAACGAAAAAGAGATAATAACAAAAAACATTATTGTTACAACTATGAATGATATACCTGGAAGAAAAGTCAAAAAGATTCTTGGAGTTGTCCGGGGAAATACGGTTAGAAGCAGGAATATTGGAAGAGACATCATGGCGGGATTCAAGACTATTGTTGGCGGTGAAATTGGAACTTTCACAGAATTGGTAAATCAATCCCGAGACGAGGCTTATAATAGAATGGTTCACAAGGCAATTGACTTGGGTGCGGATGGGATAATTGCTATGAGATTTGATGCTTCATCCGTATTAAAGAATACTTCTGAAATTCTGGCTTATGGGACCGCAGTTAAGCTGGACTAAAGCCTCTAGAGGGATTCGAACCCCCGACCCCCAGTTTACAAAACTGATGCTCTGCCACTGAGCTATAGAGGCATGAAAAAATAAGGGGATGGTTAGTTTAAAAGATTTCTTATTCAGCTGTTGTTTCAGAAACAAGCGACTTTTTGACTTCAAGAATTCTTATCTCGCATGCTGACAAAGGATAAATCTTTTTTAACTTAAGACTAAGATTTTTCTGAATCTGGTTTTTCAGCATTTCTTCAAAGATTGTCTCTGCTCTTTTGTCTTTCATTTCATTTGTCAATTCTTCTTTTGCTTTGTTTCTCAAAGCTTTTCTTATTGACTTGTGGACTTTCCTTCTTGTTATCATGAAAGGCTTAACTCTTAATTGAGCATCTTTGCAATCAATCAAGAAAGAATCTTCAACATAATCTGTTCCCCTTCTAACAACTCTGCTTAATGAGGAATGTATTGTCTCAATCTTAGTAGGAAATGCGACAAATTTGTTATCCTGCTTTCTTACTTTCAAATAAAGTATTACATTTTTTCCCTTGAGAAGTCTTGTTAGATCATACTTGATTGTTTTTCCGTCAATTTCTTCTGGTTCAAATGCAAGCAAATGGGTTTCCTTTCTAATCAAAGGGACTTCAACTTCAAAAAATCTTTTTTTCCTTTTTGCTTGCGCCATTATTCTTGTACCTGCTTTCCTGCTCTTATTCCTTTCTTTTGGTATTTGGATTTACCGCATACAGAACAAGTATACATTATATTTGTTTTTTTAGTTGTTTTGGACTTTCTTTTGAATTTTGTAACTGCTGGCTTGGAACCCCATTTTCCTTTATTGCCTATACCCACACCCTTTCCTCTTAATTTAGCTCTATTAATTGAACCTCTTGTCAGGGTTCCTCTCTTTGCTCCTGTAGAAACTAACTTAACTTTCTGTTCAGTTTGCTTCTTGCAATGAGGACAATATCTTTTAG
Source organism: Candidatus Woesearchaeota archaeon (assembly GCA_964544395.1). GTDB lineage: Archaea > Nanobdellota > Nanobdellia > Pacearchaeales > GW2011-AR1 > JAKLIN01. Next base: position 52,067 of record CAZJAO010000003.1, on the reverse strand, counting down.
TTTTCTTTGGGATTTTCATTCTATTTAATGATGAAAATTTAGGTTTTTAAAACTTGTTGAATAGTAAAAATGGTCCCACG
>CAZJAO010000003.1:23830-51887 GCA_964544395.1 Candidatus Woesearchaeota archaeon | reverse complement strand
AAATGGTCCCACGCAGAATCGGACTGCGGTCTTGTCCACGTCAAGGACATGTCTTAGCCACTGGACTATGGGACCATAAGGACAACCTAACGGTTTTCTTTATCAAACTTTCCCTTAAGATTGGGTCACGCTCGATAGCAACATAAAATATTTAAATCTGAACGTTTAATAACTTTTATGATGAAGTCCTCGAAGTTGGTGTTTTTTTTAGTCTATTTAATTTTTGGATTATATCTCATAGTTTATGGTCTTAATCTTATTGGTGTTAATCTCCTTGTTCTTCCTGATTTTTTTGCAGGCATTAACAAATGGGTAATACTTCTCGGAGGAATTTTGGTAATTCTCGGCGGAATTAATCAGCTGAGGTTGAGTAAATATTCGTATTAACACTAAATTTATATATCTCTCTCTCATCTTTGTCTCATGGATTTTAAAAGGGTGAAAAGTCTAAATCTTATTTCGAAAAGAGCTCACTTAGGTTCACTCTACAATTCTTTTTCAAAAAATCGTAAAGGACAAGTCACCATTTTTATCATAATAGCAATTGTTATCATTGCGGCTGTCGCAGCATTTTTTATTTTTAGAAGCAATCTTTCTCCAACAACACAAATTCCTCAAGAATTTCAACCAGCATACAACACTTTTTTATCTTGTCTTCAAAATAATCTTCAATCTGGGATAAGCATTCTCGAAAGTCAGGGTGGTTACATTTACCTCCCTCAATTTGAACCTGGTTCTTTATACTCTCCCTTCTCTTCGCAACTTAATTTTTTAGGAAATCCAATTCCTTACTGGTTTTATGTTTCGGGTAATAATATTGCAAAACAACAAGTTCCTTCTCAATCTTTAATGCAAACTCAACTTGCACAATATGTGAATCAAGTTGCAAGAAACTGCGATTTTGGTTCATTTACCGACCAGAACTTTTTAATTCAAATGGGAAATCCTACTGCAAGCATTGCAATAAATCCGGACCAAGTTCAATTAACCCTTAATATGGACCTTAGCTTGAATCGAGGAAATGATAGTGCTGTTGTGAATGTGCATAAGATTACAGTAAACTCTGAATTAGGAAATTTATACAAATCTGCACTAATTTTGTACAATTACGAACAAACAAATTACTTCCTGGAAAATTATACTGTTGATGTTTTGAGAAATTACGCTCCTGTTGACGGAGTTCAGTTTACCTGCTCACCTCTGACATGGAATGCAAATGATATCGTTGCGAATCTTAGTCAGGCGATACAAGATAATATAATGTCCTTAAGGACGGGCAATGATGTTAATTATTTCTCCGTGCATGTTCCCGTACAGAATGTAAGATTCATTACTGCACCAAATTGGCCAAGTGATTATGAAATAAATCCAACACAGGGGAATTTATTATTGGCGCAACCAATCGGAAATCAGCAAGGACTTGGAATTTTGGGATTCTGTTATGTGCCCTATCACTTTGTTTATGATGTTAAGTACCCTGTTCTTGCAACTATTTCGAACAATGGGGAAACTTTCCAATTCCCAATGGCTGTAATTGTTTCTGGAAACCTTCCAAGAAACTCATTAAATGGAACGGCAGCTTCGACAACCGCGCCTGTTTTATGCCAAAATGAGAATACACCTATAAGTGTAAATGTGTTTGACTTGAACTCAAATCCGGTCAATGCAAATATTTCTTACGAATGCTTCGGCGAGACCTGCAATATTGGACAGACTTCCTCCGGAGTTTTAAATGGTCAATTCCCTCAATGCGAAAATGGTTATGTAGTTGCATCTGCAAATGGATATTCGACAGAAAGGTCTTTGTTCACGACGACACAATCCGGAAGCGTGAGCATAATATTGAACAAACTTCATAACGAATTAATTGATTTAAGGTTAGATGGAGCAGAGTATAGTGGAAATGCACTTATTACTTTTACCTCTTCTGAAGGGGCTCAGACAGTGGTTTATCCGCAGCAAACCAGTGTTCAATTGAGTCAAGCAGATTATACTGTTCAGGTTTACATTTACAGAAATACTTCAGTTACCATTGGAGCAACAACATCACAACAGTGCGTTAATGTTGCAAGTTCTGGAATTGCAGGCGCTTTGGGAGCAACACAGCAACAATGCTTTAACATAAACATTCCTGCACAAGTTATTTCGAATGCTTTGGCAGGCGGCGGACAAGCCGAACAATTCATCCTTGATTCCGATCTTCAGAATTCTAACACAATCGAGATTGATGCATCCTCTTTGCCTATTCCAACAAGTCTGACACAATTGCAAAATAATTATCTTTCATTCGCGAATAAAACTATTGGATTAACTCTAAAGAATGCATAAAATGAAAAATTTGTTTTTAACCGGGATTTTCTTATTTGTAATTATCTCTTTTATTGGATTGTCCCTGGCAGATACTATTTCAACACCGCAGATTTCCGCATTCAGCAGCATATTAACTCCCACTTCAGATTTCAATAGTTCAATGTGCCAGCAAGGACAAGATTTTATTGTTCAAGTTTCACCTACCGGTTGCACTCCTGCAGTTGTGCGAAGCGATTTGCTTTCACAGCAAGATGTTCCTGTTTTCTGCCCTCTTGTTGCAACTCAAACCAATCCTCTTATCAATATCAACTCGATACAAGGAATTTCTTTTACAGGAAATTACTCTCAGTATGTAAACACAATTGGATTTTATCCTGCTCAAGCTGCATTAAATCTTAACGGGCAAACACAAAATAACTATCCTGTTTTGAGCAATATCGGATATGTTGTTATAGATTTGAAGCAAATCAAGAATGAATCTTCAATGCCTGATTTTGTGACCGGAAACTTGACTGCAAAGTTAAATTACAATGCGCAAAATATTTTTGGTGTGGGGGATACAAATTTTTATCTTCCACAGATGAGTGATTCAGACTGGCAGACACAATCAGGACAATATGGATTCTGGAATAATAAAGGATTCTTGCGAGCAACAAATATTCAAGGAAATAGTGCAACAATACAAATTTACGACGGCAATTTGAATCCTACTTCAACTCTAGATCTTCAAGTTGGGCAATCTTCAAACGCACTTTCAATCTCAGGATTTTCACTTTGTTCTGCAACAATGCAGGTAAAATTAAACAGCCTTCAAAATGCTGACACGATGGTAAAATTAAATATCAATGGAAATATTGTCGGAGTGGTTAAAGGTCAAACTTTCCTTAATAATCAATGTCAGGTAACAAATATTATTCAGCAGGGATTAGCACAAGATGCACAGATAAGTTGCCATACCGATGCAGGACAACAAACTTTTGACTTGAGAGTTTCACCAAAAGTTACATTGACCATAAATGGACAAAAAGGAGATTATAGTCTTGGAAGCTATCTGTATACTGAAAATGGAAAATCTGTTTATCTTGGGTATGTGGGAACAATCGGCGGGCCTGGCGGATTTAGTTTAGGAAACTATCCTTTAAAGCAAGATTTAAGCAACTTAGCAATTTTCCTTGTGGCTATTCCTGATTCTGCTCAATTACACACACCTTTGACGAATGACCAGCTATCTTCAATGGCAAGCTGGGTACAAAGCGGTTCACAGCAATGGCAACCAGGAACCAGCAAATTTATTGATATTCTCTCTCAAATTGGAAATACAATTATCGGGGCTGGAAATTCTGTTTTAAGAGCAATCATTTCGGGACAGGATTGGACGATTATAACCTATGGGCATAGCCCTTATTCTTCCGATATTGGTCCTGCTTCCGATTCAACTAATTTTTATAATTCAGCACCAAATATTGTAAAGATTAACGGATTTTCACAAGGGCAAGATGCCACTTTAAACTCTCAAATTCTCTCGGCTTATCAAAATGCAACAAGTGATTATCAAACAGTTTTGAATACTTACGCAAGTGAAACATATCCTTCGAATGCCCAGGCAACTTTAGGTGAACAGGCATTGTACGAACAGTTGGTTCTTGCAAACAGTCTAGGCGAAAAAAATACCTTATTTACTTTGTGCAATACTTTTAATTCAAGATATCCTCATCCAAGTTCAGGGGAAGATTTGAGCTTCTGCAATGATGCTTACTCTCTTTCCAGTCAGTCTGATGCAAACAAATACGTTTCAATAAACGGGCAATCCTATTTGTTAACAATCAATAATATTTATTCTCCGACCTACTCTGATTTTGGAGCACAAGTTTCAATAAGATATCCAAATGGAACCACTGCTGCTTTCTCTTTAATAAAAGATCAGCCTGTTTATATAAACCAAAGTTCAAATGATTACATACAACTTAGTGGGCTAAATAATGGAGGAAATATTGGCGGAAATGGAACAGCTACAATAAAAAGCAATTTCAATCAAATTACCTTAAATGAAAATGCCCCAACGCCTATGGGAAGCTATCTTCTAACTTTGACTCAAATTAATTTGAAACAATTTGTACAGGTATCTGTTACACCTACAATAAGCAATGCCGGTTCTTCCACTAATTTCTCATTCAGTATTGGAATTGAAAAGAGTGCCGTGCAATTAACCCCCGACGAGATTAATGCTAAGATTGCAGCTACGAATGCAACTATTGCCCAATTGGAGAGCATAGACAACACCACTGGAAATCTTGTGAATACTCTCAGTACCACTTGCCAATATACTGGGCTGGCTTTATTTGCTAAGAGTTTCATAAATAACATGGGTGGGCAGGGAATTGCAAGACAAATGGCAATGAGCGGAGCAGGTGGATGGTATAATAAATGTTCTGCACTTGTGACTCAAGGAAAATATTCGACGCAGGACCAATGTCTTTTACAGAATTCAGATCAAATTGATACTGATGTAACCCAGCTCAATACTTATATCAATAATCAGAATACTCAGATAGAAAGTGCACAACAGCCTTATACCACTTCAAATTCATTATTGGGGGTTTCTAGTTCTTTATTCGGTTCAAATGTCAATACAAATCAATTCATGAATCAAACTTACATACCTCAGGTGGATACTGCACTTACATCGCTTCCTGCAAATACGTGTCCCACAATTTCAAACCCAACGAGTTTGGTTTCAACCACTAATTATCAGAATAATGATTATACTCTCACTGATGCAAGAAATTTGCAACTTTACTCAACAATCCTGAGCTCTTCAACTTCAAGTGATACTTTGAAGGCGGTTGCACAGCAGGGAGCCTGTTCAACTTTGACAAATATACAAACTAATTCAAAAACGCAGCAGCAAATAGCTGCTCTTTCACAAGCAACTGGGATTAATTCTGCATATGTAATTGCTACACAAAAAGACCAAGTTCCTCTTTCAGTAATTCAATCTCAAATTCAGAAGTTCAGCGATGTTTCCTCAAAATATAGTCTTGGTGCAGGAGTAAGTATTGATCCAAATTCCAATGTTGCTACCGTTACAGATTCAAGTTTTAGTAAGGATTATTTGTTGACTTACAATAATGCAGGAATAGTCACTGCGACTTATCTGATTGGTGCAAATAATCAACTTACCCTCTACAGCCCCGGCACCACCTCCGGACAGCAGCCAAATCCAAATACCTTCAATATAATCTTCAAAATTGTTTCTGCTAATACTTACAGCAACCAATACAAGAATAATCAAGGTTCTTCGTTTCCTGAAGTTCAATACTTTGAAACCGCACCATATCAGGGAATGCCTGCAATCGTTCCATTTGATTTGAAGAATGGATGGTATGCTGCTACAGAACAATTAGTGCCTACTGGCGGTGCAACAGCTACTGCTTCATATACTGCTGCAGGGCAAGTTCAGAGTTTCTTTTTATGCAATGTCGGCCCTAATGGAATTGAAGAATTTAGTAGCTCTGGAACCGGAGATGACCAATGCATGGGGATTAATCAGGCCACCACACCAACAGGAACTTTTGCTGGACTTGATGCTTCCACAACACAGAAATTAGCTACTACTGCCGCTAATGCTTTAGCACAAGCCGCGAGAACGAGAGCAAATAATCCTAGTCTGGCTACAATCACAATAACTGCTCCAGATGGAACTTCCCAAAATATAAAAGTCGGACAGCCGGCTACAAATTCTCCCGCTTTGAAATGCACAGACTTTATGTCTCCAAAAGATTGCAATATCTTGTTTAATGTATGCGACCCCGTAATTTGTCCATCGAGCAGATGCAATTTCGGAGGTGCTTATCCTGTTCAAGATGTTGTTCAGTCCGGAATTATTGGAAGTGTTCTTTTATGCCTTCCTAATGCAAGAGAAGGAATTGCAATACCTGTTTGTCTGACTGGAATCAAAGCAGGATTAGACAATTGGATTTCGGTGGAAAAAGCTTATACCGGTTGCCTGCAAAATAATCTTAATACGGGACAGACGACTGGAATATGTGAAGAGATGAACAGCATTTACATGTGCCAATTCTTCTGGGAACAAGCTCAACCTTTAGCAAATATTTTAGCTCCGCAAGTTCTTGGTTCTCTCGCAGGACAAGGGGCTCGTGGTGGCGGAGAATATCTGTCTGTTCAAAATGCATTCTCAACTGCACAGCAATCAGCTAGTTATATTACAAACTATTATGCTACAAATTCGGCAAATGCATTCAAATTGAAAACAACAAATATCGGAGATGCTTTCTGTCAGGCTTACACTTCGATTACTATCCCTGGAGGGGCAGATATTGCAAATGCATTGTCCACAACAGATTCTCCACCTCAATACATGGGAACTTTCCAAGAGATTCCATTCACGACTGCAACAGTTCCCCCAACATCGCAATATGAGGTTTATTATCACATTTATGCAGGACAAAATTCCGGAGTTTATTATAGCGTTTATCTGCAGAGAACTTCAAGCACGTCATATTATCAGGGAACTTCTAACACAAGGCAGATAGATTCCGGATACATTGCATCTGGCGGTTATCAGGATCAAACCAAAGACTTTACTGCAACTTCGGGATACAATCAGTTATGCATAAATGTAAATGGAAATATTGACTGCAATTTCCAATCTGTAACAACTTCTGTTGCTCTTAATGCCATCAAAGCTCAATATCTCTCAAGCGAGGTAAATAATACCCAAATTTCCAGTGAGTCTGATTGTGTTTCAGGAACGCCAAATGTTTATGGATTGCTGAATCCTAATATTCAGAATGGAGTAACTAATGCAATTAATCCTCAAATCTATAATCAGGGAATAACAAGAATTTGTGCAACAAGTAATCCTGGGCTTGGAACAGATCCTAATGCTAATGCGCAAAATTCACGATGGGTCTCAGTAGGAACTTGCGGAAATGCAAACTTGAAATGCTGGCTTGATACTCAAAGTGTGGCGAATGTCATAAACTCACCTGACATTGCTGCATATCTTAATAATGGGACAACCCAAAATCTCGGAAACTCGACGCTGCAAAGTGTTGAAAATAGTTATAACTCAATTTTGCAAGGCTCTGGATATTTGAGCAATGACCAGTATTCCGGTGCTCTTCAGACAATACAAGGCGAAACTAATCCTAATGACAGGATAAATTCAATACAGAATATTATTAATCAGGTATTTTACAATAACCAAAAAGGATATTTGTACTTCTTGAGAGGTGAAGCATATAAGCAATTGGCTTTGCAGGGTGGAACGGGATCTTCTGGAACATCTTTATTGCATTTAGATAATGGGGGGCCCTGTATTGCTGATTTTGATTGCAACAGCAATTATTGCGATACTTCTACTGATCCTGGACATTGTGCAGCAGCGACTTCAACTGCGGGGGCTGGAACTTTAAGTGCGTCTCAGAACTGTGCACTGTTAGGATTGACTGGGGCGGATCTTGCTTCATGTATCGCGGATATGAACTCTTGTACTACCACTACTTCAAGTGCATCTCAGATATGCTCCTCCCTTGGATTGACTGGAACTTTCCTTAACCAATGCATAACTAATATGAATTCATGCAAGAGTGTAAGTAATACAATTCCTACAACTCCCTCAACTCCTGCAGCTACTCCTACTGGTTCAGCAAGCGGAGTAACTGCAAATGATTTGTCAAGTGCTATGGTTTCATCTCAAGTAAACTGTCAATGCGGATCAAATTGTCAGGCTTATGCAAATTCACTTTCGAATGCATCCAAAACATATAATGAAGATCCCGTTCTTTTATTGTCGATAATGATTCAGGAATCTAACTGCATACAATCCAGCAATGGGCTGACAACCCAAAATGGTAATTCCTTTGGACTAATGCAAATTGACGCAAACTCTGTTGGGGCATGTTCTGGAATTGGGGCTACAAGCGATATTAATTCAAATTATGACAAAAATATTCAATGCGGAGCTTTAATCTTGAATCAGAAATTTTCAACTTATGCCAATGGACAAGCTCAGGCTTTTCCATTATCTGGGACTTGCAACGGCTTTAGTGCAACTTATACTGGTAGAGATGCCGCAGTAAGGGGATACAATGGATATGGTTGTGGTGGAGATAATAATTACGTATCTGAAATAAACAATATTTACAGTGCTCTTTCAAAGATTATAAGTCAGAATAAGGGTTCTGTAACATCATCAACGACTAATTTGCCTGTTTCACAATTCAATACTTACAAATCTTTTTTTGATAAATATTCAACGCCAATAACAACTGCTTATACTACAACTTCTCTTTCATCCAGAGATTTTGAAGCTTTACTTGTTGCAATTGCCCAGCAGAATAACTTTGGAGCCAGCACGAGGGGCGGAAGCGATTGGATGATGGGATATCAAAGCGGAAATGTTAATTATCAGGGGGCAGACAAACAAGTTGCAACAGTTTCTGCAATTTTGAAAGGGGTTCTGACAGAAGATATATCTTCATCCTCTTCTTATTATACCTGCATTTCAACACAAGTAATGAGCGAGAGATTAAGCTGCGTTCTAAGCGTTCTTGATACAGGAACGCCAAATAGCGCCGGTTTCTTAGGAATTGGAGCAAACACCGACGGAATCAATTATGCTGCTTCTGTATTGAGCAACTGGAATGCTTGGAAGGTTTCCGGAGAAAGTTATTTTGGGTAATGCCCTCGACAGGATTCGAACCTGCGACCCCTAGCTTAGAAGGCTAGTGCTCTATCCAGGCTGAGCTACAAGGGCAATAAAGACAACCTAACGGTTTCTCTTTATCAAACTTTCCCTTGAGATACTGCTCAAGGCTGATTGAGAGCCGGGTTGATATCTATCAGAGAAATATATCAGATTTAAAGCTTTTCTATTCAACTTCAAAGCTCTTTAAATCTTCAGCAATAATAGAATTCTTGAAAACTTTCTTTGCTTCATTCAAAATTTTGCTTTTATCTTTTTCATATCTTTGGCTTAAATGAGTCAACACTAATTTCTTGGAATTTGATCTCTTGGCTATTTCTGCAGCCTGCCGAGAAGTTAGATGACTATGTTCCTTAGCGATGTCTTTAAGGTCTTCGCTAAAGGTGGATTCACAGATTAATAAATCAGAATTTTTAACAAAAGGAATTATCTGCCTATTTAGGGAAGTATCAAGGATAAAGGAAATCTTTTTGTCTTCTTCTTTGAATGTTAATTTTTTTGCGAGATATTTTTTTGAATTGTGGACTATGTCTTTTCCTTTTTTCAACTCTCCAAGCAAAGGCCCATTTGGGATTCTTTCTTTCTTTAGCTTGTTTTTATCAATCCGAATTTGTCCTTTCTCGACGAAAACATAACCATTGCAGGGAATTGAGTGCGTCATTTTCTCAGAACTTAAATAGAAATTCTCAGTTTCAAAGAATTTTCCATCAACTTCTTTTATTTCAATTTTATATTCTTTAGCGAAGACGAAAATTCTCAAGATATCTTCAATCGCTTTTTTGGTTCCCTTTGGCCCATAAACATGCAAAGTCTTTTTGTAACCGCTTGAAGCAAGAGATTGGAATAGCCCTGGCAATCCCAAGATATGGTCCCCATGCCAATGGGTTATCAATATTTTGGTAATCTTCCCTGGGTTCAAATCCGCTTTTCTGAATTGTCTTTGAGTTCCTTCACCGCAATCAATCAGGATGTTTTCTTCTTTGTATCTAAGTAAAATAGAAGTATGATTTCTTTCAGAGCTTGGAATAGCATCGGAAGTTCCAAGAAAAGTAATTTTGATTCTTTCAGGCATGAATGAATAAAGAAAAAAGAGTTTTTATTATTAATCTTTTTTCATAGATGTAGAAGCAGGCGAAATGAAGATAATTGTATCTCCTCTGAGGAAACCTAAACCGAGATTTCTTTTTATCTCTCCGCTTTCTATTTCTTTTATATTATCCAAAACAAGATTTATGTGAATGTCAAAAGCAAGCAAAGTTCCGACAATTTGTTTTTCGCCTTTCAACTGCACGAGAACTTCTTTTCCCTTTGAATTATTCAATAAATCCAGTGGCCTCTCAATTCCATTAACCATAAGTCTAATTTACGGAATTAATTTATAAACATTTCGCTTGTGTGATGCGATGGTTTTAGAAAATTATTTAAATGAAGAAAAAACCTTCTTTACATGAGAATCGGAAGAAAAAGAACTGGCGGGAAATATCAGGCCAGCAAAAAGAAAAAAATGTATGAAAAGCCGGGACAAAGAAGAATTACCAAGCTTGGCGACGAGAAAAGAAAGTCAAAAAAGACGCTAGGCGGAAACATGAAAGTATTTTTACTCAAGGCTAAATCCATAAACTTACAGGAAAATGGGAAGATGCTAAAAGCAGAAATAAAAAATGTTTTGGAAACTCCGTCAAACAGATTCTTCGCAAGACAAAATATTCTGACAAAAGGAACAATTGTTGAAACAAGTAAGGGAAAGGCTCGAATAACCAATAGACCAACCCAAGAAGGGGTTGTAAACGGAATTCTTGTAAAGTAATCACCGAAGATAAAAACCAGAAGTTTTATAAAGGGAAAAACTTTTTAAAGGATACACAAAATAATCTTTCTTAAAAATATGGCCTTTGTAAAGAAATGTCCCGAATGTGGAAGCATAAACATCACGCATGATCCTCAATTAGGTGAAGTTATATGCAACGATTGCGGTTTGGTTATTGAAGAAGAGATGGTTGATTCCGGTTCTGATGCCGGCGGAAAGTTTGACAAATCCGAGAAAAAGGGCAGAGGCGGAGCACCAATTAGCATGCAGAAATTTGATAAGGGGCTTATAACTAACGTCGGTGAAATTTCAGATATTTATCGATTAGAACCTGGACAAACAAGAAAATTTCTGAGATTAAAAAAATGGCAGGAAAGAGTTTCAACTTCTATTGAAAGAAATTTAAGATTGGCAATGGCTGAATTGAGAGTTATAGCGTCCTACTTGAATCTTCCAAATGTTGTTAGAGATGAAGCGGCAAGAATTTACAATTATGTCCTTCAAAGAGGGCTTGTTCGGGGGAGAAGCATGGAGTCTGTTATCGCAGCATGCTTGTATACTGCTTGCCGTTCCTATAATATTCCAAGAACTCTTGATGAAATGGCAATTGCTTCTGATGTTGAAAGAAAAGAAATAGGAAGAACTTATAGATTCATAATAAGGAAATTGGGAATCAAGATAAAACAGAGCTCGCCAAAAGATTACATCTCTAGATTTGCATCTGTTTTGAAACTTTCCCCAAAAACACAAAATGATGCTTTGAAGATTTTGAAAAGAGCGGAAGAAGTTGAATTAACTTCTGGAAGAGGGCCTGCTGGAATTTCGGCTGCTGCGTTATATGTTGCTGCTTTGATGAATGATGAGAAGAAAACTCAAAGAGAAGTTGCGGATATTGCAGGAATTACTGAAGTTACAATCCGAAACAGATACAAGGAACTTATAGAAAAACTTCAGCTGGAAGATAAGATAAAACAGAAAGAAGAAGAGGCTAAGCCGGCAGTTAAATAATTCTAAATCTTTTTATAGGGTTAATTGATTATATTTTCATAATTGTCGCGGGGTTGTCGGAGTCGCCAATATTCTCTGGCTCATCCATCACCCTGTATCATGCGGGGTTGCCGGAGCGGTCAAACGGGGCAGGCTTAGGACCTGTTAGCTTAGTGCTTGCAAAGGTTCGAATCCTTTACCCCGCATAAATAACACCTAATGGTTTTCTTGTATCAATCTTTCCCTGGAGAGAGTACTCCTGGTTGATTTTCGAATTTTCTTTTATAACAAAGAATTAAAAATATTTATTTCTTAGACTTTCTATGCACATTAGGCACAGGCATCTAAAGCCCATTACAAAATTAGGGGTGACTTATGTATTCTTGTCCATAGGAATTTCCTTGGCCGCAACAATTTGGTCCGTTTATCTTAATTCTTTTTTGAATAATATTTCCCTTGTTGGATTTTTAACAAGTCTATTTACCGTTATTGAAGTTTTTGCCTACTTGATTTTGATTCCACTAATTGAAAAAACAAACAAAGCAAAAATGTTTATAGTTTCCCTTGTATTTTTTGCAATTTCTTACTTGCTCCTTTCTGTTTATTCAAATATTTATGTTGTTATAATTTTAGGAATACTTATAGCCATTTTCTCGAGTTTGAGAGTCACATTGGCAGGTTTGGTTGTAAGGGATAACACCGAGGACGATAGTGTTTCAAAAAGCGAGGGCGTTATTTATGCTTTGTTAAACTCTGCCTGGTTTGTCGGACCATTGATTGCAGGTTATCTAGCAAAGGTTTACGGATTCAGCAGCGTCTTTTTCTTTGCTGCAGTTTTTGTATTGATGTCCATTTTTGTTTTCAATTTTTTCAGAATAAAAGATAATAGAAAAACCAAAAATCTTGACAAGCATATCTTTAGAGTTGTTATTGAATTCTTTAAGAATCGTGAAAGAACATTGACTTATATTCTAACCTTGTCTGTAAGTTTCTGGTGGACATTTATTTATGTTTATATGCCAATTTACATTGTAGACAAAGGATATGGGGCACTTCTGTTGGGATTCTTTTTGGCAGGAGTAAGCGTGCCACTTATTTTTTGCGATTATATTTCAGGCAAAATTGCTAATAAAAGAGGATTCAAGAAATTATTCTTTGTGGGATTTATCAGTTTAGGAACTTTAGCAATATCTTGTTTTTTCATATCGAATATCTACGTGGTTTCGGGGTTGTTGATTCTCGCGAGTGTAAGCGTTTCCATGATAGAACCGACATCAGAGGCATATTTTTTGGACATTATTGAAGAAGATGAAAGAGACAAATATTATAGCATTTATACTACTTCGGTCAATGTAGGGAGTTTGGTGGGTTCTTTGCCTGCTGCAGCGCTTCTATTGTTCTTGCCGTTTAATTCATTATTCCTATACTTCGGGATACCAATGATTGTTTTGGCTTTTCTGGCTTTAAGCATAAAAGATTCCTATGAACTTGATAGAAAGAAGGTCCGGTCAAGGTCAAAAAGAAAATAAAAGATTTTTAAGGGATTTATCTTATAATACTGAATGCGGAGGTGGCACAGCGGCAACTGCGGTCGCCTGCAAAGCGACTTCCCGTGGGTTCGAGTCCCACCCTCCGCTTCATGGAGAACCTTCTGTTTCTCCTCATCTTTCCTTTTATTTTGTAAAATTTATAAATAGTAGTGCCTAATAGAAATTAATGGCTTTCATTGTAAAAAAGAAAATTCATGGAAAAGAATATTTTTATCTCAATGAGAACAAAAGAATTGACGGGAAAGTAAAAACAAAAACCTTGGCTTATCTTGGCAAAGATAAAAAAGAAGCAGAAAAGAAAATGAAAGAAATTATCGAAAAAAAGGAAAATATTGAAATGCCTCTTGAAGAGGTCAAAGAGCAGCAAAGAGAAAAGTTTTCTATCGAAGATTTAGCTTCATTCTGCAAGAGAAAAGGCTTTGTTTATCCTTCAGGAGAAATCTATGGTGGATTGGCAGGATTCTGGGATTTTGGCCCTTTGGGTGTTGAATTGCTAAATAATATAAAAAAGGAATGGTGGAACTATTTTGTAAGAGAAAGAGGAAATGTTGCGGGTATTGAAGCAAGCATAATCTCCCCTCCGAAAACATGGAAAGCTTCCGGACATATTTCCAATTTCACAGACATTTCTGTAAAATGCACAAAGTGCAAAAAATTCAACAAAATAGACCGGGCTGATTTGGATACCGCTGTTTGCGGTTTTTGCGGTGGTAAACTTGACAAGTCAACCGCAAAAGACTTGAACTTAATGTTCAAGACTAATGCAGGCCCTGTTGAAGATGATTCTATTCAAGTTTATCTCCGGCCTGAAACAGCACAAGGAATGTTTTTGGATTTCAAATTAGTACAGCAAACATCAAGAATGCAGTTGCCTTTTGGAATTGCCCAGCTAGGAAAATGTTTCAGGAATGAAATTGCTCCAAGAGATTTTTTATTCAGAAGCAGAGAATTCCATATAGGTGAATTTGAATTTTTCATAAACCCTGAAGAAAAGAAATGTGATTTGCTTACTGAAAAACATTTGAAACTGAAATTTAATATTCTAACTGCGGAAAATCAGGTCAAAGGAAACCGAGAATTAAAAGAAACGACAATTGAAGAAATCCTTAAGGAAAAGAAATTGGAAGAATGGCATGCTTATTGGTTAGCTGAACAGATTTTATGGTTCAGGTCTATTGGACTTACCGAGATAAAAATCAGAGAGCACATGAAAGATGAATTAAGCCATTATTCTTCTGCGACTTTTGATATTGATTATGAATATCCTTTTGGGAGTAAAGAAGTTGCTGGAATTGCAAATCGAGGGCAATATGATTTGACTAATCACGAAAAGGAAAGTAATCAAAACATGACTCTTTTTGATGAAAAATATAAGAATAAAGTTATTCCCAAAGTTATTGAACCGACATTTGGAATTGAAAGAATCTTTTTAGCTATCTTGGCAAAGTCATACCACTACAATAAAGAAAAGGATTATACTATCTTGAAAATTCCTCCAAAATTAGCACCGATTAAAGCTGCTGTTTTTCCTATTGTGAAACAAGAAGAATATGAAAAATTTGCTGAAAAGATTTACAATGACTTGAAAAAAGAATTTAATGTTACCTATGATAATTCGGGAAGCATTGGAAGAAGATATGCTAGAAATGATGAAAGCGGAACCCCCTTTTGCATTACCATAGATGAAGACAGTTTGAAGAACAAAGATGTTACAATCAGATTAAGGGATAATGGGGAACAATTCAGAGTAAAAGAAAATATTCTGATTGAATGTCTAAAAAATGTTATTGACGGAGAAAGCATTTCTAAGTTTGGAAAGAAAGTTGATACGAGAAAGAAATAATTCTATGGCTGCACTGAGAGTCGAACTCAGGACCTCCGGCTTTCTCAATGTCTTGAGAAATCAGCATTTCTGCGAAATGCTCAAGACTAAAATCTCTTACGAGATTTTGTCAATGAACGTCACTCCGTACTATTCATGAGACCAGCGCTCTAACCAACTGAGCTATGCAGCCACGTGGAACCTCCTGCGGGTTCTTGCCAATTCCAGCATCCAGCAGGAAACTGAATATCTTAAAGAAAAATAAAGTTTATTTAAAAGTTTTTAATCGACTACTACACTATTTTCTTGCTTAGCTTTCAATTCTCTTCTTTTCGTTCTCGCTAACATTCCTGCAACCTGATTTCTTATCTTTTTTCCAGGCATTGTGTTGCTTCCGAGTATTCTTTTGTTATTTTCAAAACTCTCATTAAATGGAAGGTCTCTTTTAGCCAAATTTCCTGAGGTCCTTTTTACCAGCTTGATTTTTATTTTTCCCATAATTAAATCCTTATTTTATTATTTTTAAATCCTTTCTTTATTCTATCTTTTCTATTCCTTTTAAATCCCGTGCGGCCTTAATCAGGTTATCAAAACGCTTTAATGGCTCTCCGAGGAGGAGTATTTTGTATGGTAACCCCAATTCAACCGATTTTTTATGCGAGTTTACAACATCCTGCTCCGAAATCTTTTTTTTATTATAGGCAATTATAATATATTCACCATCATTCCTGACCTTGAAAATTATCTTGTTTATCCCGATTTCTTCAATACTTAGAATTTCAATCTGCCTCTGAGAAAGAAATTCTTTTACCTTGTTAAAGAAATTATTTTTATTGTCTTTTTTGGGTTGTTTTTTTGCCTTTATTTTCCTCGGTGATTTTTTTATTTCTTCAGGAATTGAAACAACGACTTCTTCTATCGATTTTATTTTTTCGACAGGTTTAATTTCTTCTATTGGTTTCTCTTCCACAATTATTATCTCTTTTTCTTTCGGAGGCTCAATTGAAATCTGAAATTCAGATTCAGGAATAGTGAAGTATCTCCAATAGATTTCATCATTACGCTTGAATGCAACCGCGAAATCCCTTATTCCTCTAATGGCAACTCTAATTGCCGGATCCAAATCTTTGTCTTTGAGAAATCTTTTTTCTTTCAAAATTATAAAAGCATCTTTTTCTTTGCTTTTCAAATATTGAGAGAAATTTTCTAATAATGGCTCCTGTCCCGGGATAAAATACAAGGGTGAACTTCCAACACGCATATCAGAAATTTTAATCCTTTTATCCGCGATTAACTCTGAAAGAAAAGCTGAAGAGAAAATAATGCTGAGCCCTGTTTGCGATGCAATAAAAACTGGAAGCGTGGGCCCATGTGATTGAATCAAGGCCATAATTTTCTCTTTTATTTGCTGAGCATCTGTCATAAATCAGAAAGATGTGGGAAAGTTATAAATATTATTATGGTTTAACCCATTTTACTTCGTAATAAGTAATATCTCCCTCTTCATCCACGATTGCCAAAAGCAAGTTTTTCTTTGTCGAATGTGCTACTCTGTTCTTGGCTGAAAATTCCTGCCAGGTGAATGTTTTGGATTCATAATCTGTGAATACAACCCATTTGGAATGTTTTTCGCCTATTTTTGCACCTTTTTCATAGACTCTAAATTCTGCACCGAATTTCAAAGCAGTTTTAACAACATACCCTTTCTCTCTCAAGTCCTTGAACACAGGATATTTCAGCTGAATTTTTTTGTCTATTTTTTTGAACTTTCTAATTAATTCTTCATGTGTCAATTTTTTAGTTTTTGAGGAAACATCCATTTTGCCTTTTTCTATGAGGAACAGGGCTTCAACATGGGAATAAATTATTTTGCCATCTCTTTTTTCACCGAAACTGCTTTTATCATAAAGAGAAAAAGCTTCAGATGAATTGCTTGAGACAATCTCTCCAACAAGATGAGCATAGATTTCATTCATGGAGAGAGAAGATAACAGCAATATTTAAAAGTTATTGAGGGTATTTTAAAGAATGCAAGAATATGACTTCAAAAAGATAGAAAAGAAATGGCAGAAGCGATGGGACGACAAAAAAATCTTTGAAGTTAAAGAAGGAAATGGCGAGAAATTTTACTGCCTTGAAATGTTCCCATATCCTTCTTCAAGCGGATTGCATATTGGACATGCTTTCAATTATACTATCGGTGACATTTATTCAAGATTCAAAAGAATGCAGGGCTTTAATGTTCTTCATCCTATGGGGTATGATTCTTTTGGATTGCCCGCGGAAAATGCAGCGATAAAGTCACATGCAGATCCCAAGCAATATACTGAAACTGCAATAGAAAATTTTGTCAAGCAGCAAAGGCTTCTTGGACTTAGCTATGATTGGACAAGAATTCTTATGACACATAAGCCTGAATATTACAAATGGAATCAATTCTTTTTCCTTAAATTATTTGAAAAAGGACTTGTTTACAAGAAAATGTCCCCCGTGAATTGGTGTCCTAAATGCAATACTGTTCTTGCGAATGAGCAGGTTGTAAATGGGTGCTGTTGGAGACATTCAGATACCGAAGTTGAAATAAAACAATTGGAACAATGGTTCATAAAGACTACAGAATATGCTGAAGAGCTGTTGGAGATGGCTGAGAAATTGAATTGGCCTGAACCGATAAAAGTTATGCAAAAGAACTGGATTGGAAGAAGCGAAGGTGCTGAGATTTATTTTAAGATTATTCATGGAGATTATGAAGAGAAAGGCAGTGAAGGGCTTTTTGATAATTGGCCTGTTTTTACAACACGTCTGGATACAATTTACGGAATTACTTTTTTGGTTGTTTCTGCCCAACATCCAAGATTGATGGAACTTGTTACAGATGACCAAGAGAAAGAAGTTGCGAAATTCCTGAAAAAAATGAAATCATTCAAACAGGAGGATATTGACAAGATGGAGAAAGAAGGGGTTTTCACGGGAAGCTATGCAATAAATCCTATTACAAAAGACAGAGTCCCAATTTATGCTGGAAATTTTGTTATTGCTGATTATGGAAGCGGGATGGTAATGGCTGTGCCTGCTCATGATAAAAGAGATTTTGATTTTGCAGTCCGCTATAATATTCCAATGAAGGCGGTCATTGAACCAAAAGATGCTGAAATTTATGAAAGAAACGGTCAACTTGCAAGCGCTTATGAGGGAGATGGTGAACTAATTAATTCTGGCGAATTTACTGGGTTAGAAAACAAGAAAGCTATTAAGGAAATAATAAAATATCTTGAAAAAAAGAAACTTGGAAAAAAACAAATTCAGTTCAAAATGAGGGATTGGCTTATCAGTAGGCAAAGATACTGGGGTACACCGATTCCAATTATTTATTGCGATGATTGCGGGATGGTCAGCGTTCCTGAAAAGAGCCTTCCTGTTCTTCTTCCGGAAAAAGTGAAATTCGGAATTGGAAATCCTCTCGAGACGAACAAGGATTTTGTAAATGTAAAATGCCCTAAATGTGGCAAGAAGGCAAGAAGAGAAACGGACACTATGGATACTTTCTTTGATTCGAGCTGGTATTTTATGCGATTTTGTGATTCAAAAAATACCAAGAAGCCGTTTGAATTCGAAAAAATGAATTATTGGATGCCTGTTGATTTTTATACTGGCGGTGCTGAACATGCAGTCATGCATTTGATGTATGCAAGATTCTTTACAAAAGCCCTTCGTGATTTGGACTTTGTTGAAACTGATGAACCTTTTACAAGATTGTTCAATCAGGGAATGATTCACGGCGAAGATGGATTCGTAATGTCAAAGTCCCGAGGAAACGTGGTTAATCCTCTTGATATGATTGAGAAATATGGCGCAGATGCTTTGCGATTAGCTTTAATTTCTTTTTCATCTCCTGATAAAGATACAAATTGGGATGAAAATGTTTTGAATGGAAATTTTAAATTTATAAAAAAAGTATTCTTCTATTTTGATAGCGCAAAAGATTTTACAAAAACAGATGAGAGAACTGAAAGTAAATTAAACAAATCCATAAAAAATATCACTGGTTTTATTGAAAATTTAAAATACAATTATGCAATCATAGAACTTAGAAGCTTATTTAATTCCTTGCCTGAAAAAACGAGCAGGGATGTTCTTGAAAAATTCCTGAAACTTCTCCAGCCCTTTTGCCCGCATATTGCCGAAGAATTTTGGGAAAAACTTGGAAACAAGGAATTTATCTCAACTGCGAAATGGCCTCAATTTGAAGAAAATAAAATCAACGAAAATCTTGAGAGAGACGAGAAAAATCTAGAGAAACTAGCAGAAGACATCAATTCAATTCAGAATTTATTTTCAAAAGAAAATAAGAAAGCTGAGACGGTTTACATTTATGTGATTCCAAATGAAAAGAAGTTGCTTGAAGATAGCATTGAAATGCTGGAAAAGAAAACAAAATTAAAAGTTAAGGTTTATTTAGTAAATGACAAGAACAAATATGATCCTCAGGAAAAATCAAGAAGAGCAAAGCCAGGAAAGCCGGCATTATATTTGGAATGAAGAGAACCAAGTTTCTTCTCACCTTTCCTTTTAGATAACTTTTTATAATTATTTTGATTGTTTTTATCTATGTTTGATTGGCAGAAAAAAGGGGCAAAGAATCTTCCTTCGTCAAATCGCAATTTGAAGATATTTATGTTTTCCCTTATTGGCATTATTGTTATTGGTATTGTTGCTATGATTTTCTTTTTTACTCCTCAAAACAATTCAAATGTTTTGCCTATTTCAACCTGCGGCGATGGAAGTTTTTACAACACCTGTTCTTTGGACAAGCCTTATTATTGTTACCGAGGAATATTAACTGAAAATGTTTTATCCTGCGGATGTCCGGATGTTCTTACAAGACAGGGAATTGATTGCATTTCCAAATATCAATCTGCTCCAAGGCCTGTAAATTTAACTTATGTTCTCGATGGAACAAATGGATCTGAAAATCTTCTTATTTATGGCGGTCTTGTTACTTATCTTTCAACTCTTCCCGAATCAATTCTTTATACGGATGGGCAACAACCACTGAGGGCAGATTTCAAATTGATGAGAATTGACGAACCAAACCAAGATGCTTTGATTATGCCTCTTGTAAAAGACATTGAAAATCTCGCGCCTCATGATAAAACAGACCAAGTGAGAATCGCTGTAAGCTTGGTTCAAAACATTCCTTGGGGCTCCTCAGGCAAAACCGTCAGCTTCGGGGGAAATTCCGTGGACTATTCCAGATATCCTTATCAAGTCCTTTATGATAATCAGGGTTTATGCGGCGAGAAATCAGAGTTACTTGCAACAATCCTGAAAGATTTAGGCTATGGGGTCGCTTTATTTTATTATCCTCAGGAAAATCATGAAGCCGTTGGAATAAAATGTCCTGTAGAGAATAGTCTGAATGGAACTGGATACTGTTTTGTTGAAACCAGTGGTCCTGCAATAATTTCAGACAGCTCAATAATATATGCGGGAGGAATAACTCTGACTTCTTCTCCTGAGATCATTATTCTTTCTAATGGGATTTCCTTGCCTGAAGGAATGTATGAATATGGTGATGCCCGTACTTTGACGAGTTTAAGATCTAGGGGAAGCCTTGATCCACTATCTTCTTTCGAGTTTAGACAACTGAGCTCTAGATATGGTTTGAGTAAAGTTTATAATATTACTTAGATTTTTAATCTAAAGAGGAAAAAATGAAGGTTGCAATTAATGGGCTAGGCAGAATAGGTAGGCTAGTTCTGAAGAGCGGATTAGATGAAGGTGTGAATTTTGTTGCGATTAACGATTTGACCGATCCAAAAACTTTGGTTTATTTGATAAAATATGATTCTGTTTATGGACGATATGATAAGCCTGTTGAAGCAGGAAAAGATTTCATAAAGATTGGAAGCAAAAAGATTCTGGTCTTTGCTGAAAAAGATCCTGAAAAACTTCCATGGAAAAAGTTAGGGATTGATGTTGTAGTTGAATCAACTGGATTTTTTACAGACCGAGACGGAGCAAGCAAACATCTGAAAGCAGGAGCAAAGAGAGTTGTAATCTCTGCACCAGCAAAAAATCCTGATGCGACAATTGTCTGCGGTGTTAATGAGCATATTTTGAAGCCAAGTCATAGAATCTTGTCTATGGCAAGCTGCACGACTAATGGGCTCGCACCTGTTGCAAGAGTACTTGAAGATGAATTTGGAATAAAAAAGGGTTTTATGACTACGGCTCATGCTTACACCTCGGACCAGGATTTAGTTGATGCTCCCCATAAAAAATTGAGAAGAGGAAGAGCAGCCGCGATTAATATTGTTCCGACAAATTCAGGAGCAACTGATGCTGTTACAGAAGTCATCCCCTCCTTGAAAGGAAAATTGATGGGATTAGCATTGAGAGTTCCTGTTCCAAGCGGAAGCATTGTTGATTTTGTTGTGGAACTTAATAAGAGCGTGACTGCAGAGCAAGTCAATGCTGCATTGAAAAAGGCTGCTAATGGCAGACTGAAAGGAATTTTGGGGTATACTGAGGATGAAATTGTTTCTACAGACATTGTCGGAGACAAGCATTCTTCTATTGTTGATGGATTATCGACGATGGCCATGGGAAACATGGTTAAAGTTCTCGCATGGTACGACAATGAATTTGGTTATTCTTACCGATTAGCAGAGTTTGTTAAAAAGTTAGGATAATTCTATGAACTCCATATTAAATGAAAACATTAGGAACAAGACTATTTTGTTAAGAGAAGATTTGAATTCGGATGTGATTAACGGGAAAGTATTGATGTCTAAAAGAATAAAAGAGAGTGCCGAATCTATCAAGCTATTAAAAAACAAAGGAGCAAAAATCGTAATAATTGCTCATCAAGGGAGGCCAGGAGAAAAAGATTTTACTTCATTAAAGCAACATGCAAAATTCCTTAACAGATTCGTGAACGTGAAATTTATTGATGATATTATTGGAAGCAAAGCTGAAAAAGCGATTAGAGAATTAAAATCAGGCGAAGTTATTCTTTTAGATAATATAAGAAAATTGAAGGATGAATTCAATATGGGCAAAAATCCCTTTGTTGCGAAATTATCTAATTGGTGCGATATTTATGTTAATGACGCATTTTCTGTTTGTCACAGAGTGCAGGCATCGGTTGTAAGCTTCCCAAAATATATGAAGAGTTTTGCAGGCCCGCTTCTTGAAAGAGAAGTTAATGCACTTAAAAAAATTAACCTTAAAAATTGCCTTTACATTCTTGCGGGTGCAAAACCCGAAGATAATATCCTGCTTTTGAAGGGGAATAAGGTTCTTGCATGCGGCTTATTTGGACAGATGTGCCTTGTTTCTTTGGGAAAGAATCTCGGAGCTCAAAACAAATACCTAAAAGATAATATCTCCGATTTTGATTCGTCTCTTAAAAAACTTAAGACGAAATTAAACTCCATGAAAAGTCTTGTGAAAACTCCTGTTGATTTTGCAGTAAATGTAAATGGAAAGAGAAAAGAATATCCTCTTGATGAATTTCCTGTCAAATATGAAATTTATGATATTGGAGAAAAAACACAGAAGATTTATGTTGACGAAATAAAGAGAGCTAAATCTATTTACATGAAAGGTCCTGCAGGTTTTTATTCTGACACAAAATTCTTTACGGGGACAAAAGTATTGCTTGAAGCAATTTCAAAAAGCAAAGCTTATTCTCTTCTTGGAGGGGGACAATTAAGTGATGCGATTGCCAAATCCAAAATTCCTAAAAGCAAATTTGGATATATCAGCCTTTCTGGAGGCGCTTTATTGCAATATCTTGCAGGAGAAAAATTGCCGGGATTAGTCGCTCTTCATCTACAATAAGCAAAGGTTTTTAATTTTGTCAAACTTTACATTGAAAAGAGGGAAAAATGTTTGACATAATAACTTTTGGTTCTGCAGTCGTGGATATTTTTGTTAATACCGATGTGAAAGATAAAGGGAAGTTTCTTTTATATACTATTGGAAGCAAAATTTTAATCGAAGATTTAAGATTTAAGATTGGGGGTGGCGGAACAAACACTGCTGTTGCTTTTTCTAGGCTACATTTTAAGACAGGTTATATTGGAA
The DNA here is from genome assembly GCA_964544395.1 of Candidatus Woesearchaeota archaeon. Lineage (GTDB taxonomy): Archaea > Nanobdellota > Nanobdellia > Pacearchaeales > GW2011-AR1 > JAKLIN01. The sequence continues at coordinate 28,587 of CAZJAO010000003.1, read as the reverse complement.
AACTTGATGCCGATTTTGGTGGACAAAAGATTTTAGATTTATTGAAAGACGAGAAAATTGAATTCTTAGGAAAAATAGAAAATACAAAGACTTTAGGAGGATACTCGATAATTCTTGATAGCAAAGATAAGGATAGGACTATATTGACTTACAAAGGTATTAATGATAGCATAAAGTTGTCTGATGTGAAATCAAGTGAAATTAAAACAAGATGGATTTATTTTTCTTCTTTGCTTGGAGAGAGTTTTAAGACACAAGAGAAACTGGCGAAAATTTTATATAAAAAAGGAGTTAAGATTGCATTTAATCCAAGTGAATATCTGATAGAAAGGGAAAATGTTAAAGAATTGCTCAAAATCTGTGAAATTTTAGTTTTGAATCATGAAGAAGCAAGAATGCTTACAAATGAAAAGAATTTGCTTGAAGGATTAAGAAAACTTGGTCCTAAGATAGTTGTTATAACTAATAAAGATAAAGAAGTCATCGCTTTTGATGGGGGAGAGAAATATTCGCTTATACCTCATAAGTTGAAAGTCGTTGAAAGGACAGGGGCTGGAGATGCATTTGCTTCTGGATTTGTCGCGGGACAGATAGCAGGAAAATCTATAGATGAAAGCCTAAAACTCGGACTAGAAGAAAGTGAATCTGTAATTAGACATCAAGGAGCAAAGATTGGATTGATTAGGAGAAATCTGATAAGATGAAGAAGCCTTTTTTGATAGTCCTAGATGGGCCTATGGGCTCCGGAAAAACAACAATCTCCGAGATGCTTCATAAGAAATTAAAATATAGTGCATTACTTTCTTTAGACAGATTCAAGAGACTTGTTAGCGGATTTAAATTAGATAGTATGTTACATTTAGAGTTAGCTTCAAAGATAGGACGAGCGATGATTATTGAATATCTAAATAATAATGTTGGAGTTATTGTTGAAAAAGCATTTACAAGAGAGGTTTATCTTAAACAGTTTCTGAAAGGTTTGAATAGAAGAGCAGAGGTTTTTATATATCAATTGCATTCTCCATTAGAACTAAGAATAAAGAGGATTAAGGATAGACCTTTACCTTATGATACCAATAAGAAACCTTCATTGGCCAAAATAAAAAGAAACAGCAAACATTTTGATGAATTCAGATATAAAAAAGCGAGAGAATTTGATACTTCAAAATTATCTGCTACAAAAATAGTAAACGAAATTTTAAAGGAGATAAAATAAGATGAAAATCGCTTTCTTTGAAATGAATGAAGAGTGGGAAAAGGATTACATCAAGAAAAATCTTAAGAGTCATAAACTTTATTTTTTTAGTGGAGAACTGAACGAGAAAAATCTTAATAGTGTTAAAGATTTTGATATAATATCGGTATTCATTTATTCTAATATAAACAAAAACATAATTTCTCATCTAAAAGCCAAGGCAATAATAACAAGATCTACAGGATTTGATCATATTGATGTTAAGGCTTGCAATGAAAGAAAAATTAAAGTTTATAATGTGCCGCGATATGGAAGCAGCACTGTAGCGGAATATACTTTTGCGTTAATTCTTGCACTTACAAGAAAAATTGTTAAAGCTAATGAAAGAGTCAGAAAGCTGAACTTTGATTTGGAGGGCTTAAGGGGAATTGATATTAAAGGAAAAACTTTAGGCATTGTTGGATTGGGCGAAATTGGGACGCATGTCGCAGAGATCGCAAAAGGCTTTGGAATGAAAGTAATTGTTTTTACAAAGACAAAAGATGCAAAACTTACAAAGAAATTTAGTTTTAGATATACTGATTTTAATTATCTACTTCGAAATTCCGATATAATCACATTCCATGTTCCGCTTACTCCACAGACTAAGCATATGATTAACATTAAGAATTTTGGATTGATAAAAAAAGGAGCAATTCTTGTTAATACCTCAAGGGGTGAAGTTGTCGAGACTGAAGCAATAATAAAAGCATTGAACAAGAACATTCTTTCGGGGGCGGGTTTGGATGTTTTGGAAGCAGAAGAACTGATTAAAGATGAGCGGGGATTATTTTCGAAAAGACATTCAAAAGAACAGGCTAGAGAAGTTTTGGAAGATAATATTTTATTGAAACATGAAAATGTAATTGTAACACCCCATAATGCATTCAATACAAAAGAAGCATTGCAAAGAATCCTTGATATTACTGTCCTAAATGTAAAAAATGCAATCAATAACAAAAATGAAAATCAAGTTAAATAAAATTCTTAGGAATGGAAAAGCTATGTTTCTTGCATATGATCATGGATTGGAGCACGGTCCCGGAGATTTTAATGATTTAGACGTTGACCCTAATTATATTATGGACATTGCAAAAAAAGGAAAATATAATGCAATTATCCTGCAGAAAGGCATAGCTGAAAAGTATAATGATAAAATAAAGAAATTGAAAATCCCTTTGATAATAAAGCTCAATGGAAAAACAAATTTATTCAAGGGTGAACCCATTTCAAGACAGTTATGCACTGTAAAAGAAGCTCTGAAACTTGGTGCCGTGGCGGTGGGATATACAATTTACATTGGAAGCGAATATGAATCTGTGATGATGAAAGAGTTTGACGGAATTGAAGAGGAAGCCCATAAATATGGAATTCCCGTAATTGCATGGATTTATCCCCGTGGAAAAAGTGTTGAAAAGAAATCGGAAGGAGATTTAATGGCTTATGCTGCACGTACTGGACTGGAAATTGGTGCCGATTTAATAAAAATGAAGTATAATGGGAATATTAATGATTTAATGTGGTCTGTAAAAGTCGCTGGAAAATCTAAAATAGTAATTGCGGGCGGAACAAAAGAAGACGACAAGAATTTCCTGGAAGATGCCAAGAAAATTATGAAAACAGGAGCGACCGGTTTGGCTGTCGGGAGAAATATATGGCAATCAAAAAATCCAATCGAATTATCTAATAAATTAAGAAAAATAATCTTCGAAAAATGATAACCATAATAAACTTCAAAACATACAAGCAAGGCAAGCAGGTTCTAGAATTTGCAAAAAGAATTGAGAAAGTTGATAATAGTATAATTGTGGGAATTCCTGTTTCGGATATAGAAGAAGTTTCATCAAAAACAAAATTGAAAGTTTATGCTCAGCATGTTGATAATTTCCAAAAAGGAAGAAATACGGGATTTATAATTCCCGAATCTGTGAAAGCGGAGGGTGCTAGGGGAACTTTTCTAAATCATTCAGAGCATAGATTAAAATTAGATGTTATAAGAAAAACAATCCAACGATGCAAAAAAATCAAATTAGAAACTGCTGTTTTTGCATCTGATTTGAATGAAGCTAAGAAAATAGAAAAATTTCATCCAGATATCTTAATTATTGAACCGCCTGAACTTGTGGCTGGAAAGATTTCGGTTTCTTCTGCAAAACCGGAATTAATCAAGAAGATTTCTAAAGCAATTAAAAGGAAATTTTTGGTAGGAGCAGGAATTCATTCAAGAAAAGATGTTGAAGTTGCATTGAAGCTTGGAGCATCGGGAATTGCGGTTTCATCTTCTGTAATGAAAGCACGAAATCCTGCTTTTGAATTGAGAAAGTTATTGGGTAGATGAACTCCATCCGCCATCAACAATTAATTCTTCTCCGGTAATATATGATGCTGCATCTGATGACAAGAAAACAACTGCCTTAGCGATATCAATTGGTTTTCCTATTCTTCCCAAGGGAACTTTGATGAGCATAGTCTTTTCCATTTTGCTGTTTTTTAATCCCTTTGTCATTGGCGTGTCTATGACTCCCGGATGAATTGAATTTATTCTTATTCCTTTATTTCCAAATTCAGCAGCTAATGATTTTGTCAGACTTCTTACCCCTCCTTTTGAAGCGCAATATGCCGCTGCTTGAGGAAATCCAAGCATTGCTGCGATTGATGAGATATTAACTATACTTCCGCCTCTCTTCATATGTTTTAATGCTTCACGTGAGCAAAGGAAGACTCCTTTCAGATTAACATGAATTGTTTTTTCCCATTCTTCTTCTGAAACATTAAGTGATGGAGAAGTTTTGTAGATTCCTGCATTATTCACAAGGATATCTATCCTGCCAAATTTCTTCATAGTCTGATTTATTAGATTTATTACTTCATCTTCATTGGAAATGTCTGTTTTGATATAAATAGAATCTCTTTTAAGGGCCCTTATTTTCTTTACAATACTTTCTCCTGACAGAATATCAGAGACTACAACATTTGCTCCGTATCTTGCTAATTCAATTGCAATTGACTCTCCCATGCCACGTGCTGCACCAGTAACAATTGCAATCTTGTCCCTTAAGTCAATAAATTCCATTTTTCCTCTTTATTCATATATCATGCAAGCAAAAATATATAAAATTATCTCTTTTGATAATCTAAAGATGGTGAAAAAAATAGGTGTTGATTTAGGCGGGACTTATCTTCGTGTTGGTGTTATTGAAAACAATAAAGTCAGGAAATATATCAAGAAGTCCACTCCCCGAAACCAGAAAGATTTAGTTGAAGAGATGGCAAAATCAATTTCTGAATGCATGAGCAAGGATGTAGTTGGTATTGGTGTTGCAAGTCCTGGGCCTTTGAAAGATGGGATAATATATAACACTCCAAATTTGCCTTTCAAAAAATTTGATCTCAAAAAATTCTTGCAAAACAAATTCAAAAAGAGAGTAGAAGTGAAAAATGATGCTCATTGTGTTGCATTAGCAGAAGCTAAATTTGGATGCAAGAAAAAGAATTTTATTGTTATTACTCTCGGGACCGGAGT
>CAZJAO010000003.1:0-23730 GCA_964544395.1 Candidatus Woesearchaeota archaeon | reverse complement strand
TTATTACTCTCGGGACCGGAGTTGGAGGGGGCATAATAATAGATGGCAAATTGTATGAGGGTGAAGGATATGCGGGAGAAATTGGACATCTTGTTCTTGATGGCGGGAAATATTTGGAGACTCTTTGGCAGCTAAATAGAAAAGAGCTTCAGGCATCTTTTGGGACAAATTTTTTGAAAGATATTTTTGATAAAAAAGATGAAAGAGCAAAGAAACTTATTGAAGAAATCTGTGTTTATTTGGGGCAAGCTTTGGGTTCGGTAATAAATATTTTTGACCCTGAAGTAATTATCCTCATGGGGGGAATAAGAGAAACTGGAAGCAGACTGATTAAGATGCTCAACAAAGAAGTTAAGAAATATACTATACTGCCAAAAATTCCTCCAATAAAATGGAGCAAGTTAGACCATCCGGGAATATTGGGAGCAGGTTTGCTAATTGATTAATTTTCAGAATCTAAAGAAAGCATTTTTTCAAGTGCTTGAACTTTTTTCTTAACCTTTTCATCAACCTTAGATGCAAAAAGCTGATGTTGTCTTAGATATTCACTTATCTGTCCGAGGAAATATGTTCCTAATTCGTCTAAGGAGATATCACATCCCTGATTATTATGTCTCTGGAAATCTTTAGCTATCTCTTTTATTGTAATTAAACGACTTCCCTCTCCATCATCCCCTTTTTTATAATAATGTAACTTCTTGTCTCTACCTCTTATAAGACCGTAAGACTCTGCCCACCTTTGTTGTTCATCTATAATGATTCTTACTATATGTAAACCCTCTTCTGGGATAGTCTCATTCCAGAGATAAGAATGTTCTTCCGCCGCTTTTCTGATTCTTGAGAAAGCTTCCATGTATTTGCTTATAGAATAATTTATTGGCATGTTTTATTTTGCTAAGAAGAGTATTTATAATTAATTATAAAGAATTATAGATTATTCAAGAACTGCTTTGATTCTTCTTATTCCTGAAGAACTAGATTCCTCTTTTGCTATCTTGAACTTTCCTAGCTCTTTGGTGTTCTTAACGTGGGGTCCTGTGCAAATTTCTTTGCTGAAATAACCTTTCTTTTCTGAGGAGTCGAGAATAGTATAAACCGAAACTTTTTCAGGATATTTTGCACCAAACTCTCCGGCTGCCCCTGAACTAAAAGCTTCTTTTGGGGACATTTCTTCTCTTATAACCTGCAAACTTGCTTTTATTTTTTTATTGATAAGAATATCTAATTCTTTGATTTCTTCATCTGTCAATTTTCTTGGAAAGGTGAAATCAAATCTTAGCCTTTCAGGAGTTATATTAGAACCCCTCTGATGAATATCTGAATTTTTCAAAACAATTTTTAGTGCGGCATTAAGGAGATGGGCTGCCGTATGCAATTTTATTGTTTCATCTGAATGGTCTGCCAATCCTGATTTGAATTGTCCTGCTGAAGCTGTTCTTGATAATTCCTGATGCTTCTTTTGTTCTTCATCAAATTCTTTTTTATTAATTTTTATACTATGACTTTTGAATTCTTCCTCGACCATTTCTATCGGGAAACCATATGATTGATATAACAAGAAAATATCTTTTCCAGAAACTTCTTTGATTTTCTTTGATTCAATATCTTTTATGATTTTTTGGGCATAATTAATTCCTCTTTCTAATGTTTGTTTGAACTTCTCTTCCTCTTTTCCCAGAATTTCGAGAATTCTTTTTTTCTCTTGCCTTAAAATATCATAATCTTTGTAGATTTCAAAAACAGGCTCTGCGATTTTTGAAGTAAAGTTATTCATTCCAATCATCCTTCCATATCTTACTGCTCTCCTGATTAATCTTCGCAAGACATAACCCTGTTCGGAATTAGAAGGATTTACACCGTCAGCGATGATAAACACAGACGCTTTGATATGGTCTGCAATTATTCTCATTGCTTTTTTATTTTCTTCAGTATATTCCTTCTTGGAAACTTCCTCTATCTTCTTTATTATCCGCAAAAAACAATCTGTGAGGTAATTATCATGCAAACTGTTCAGAACAGCTATCGTTCTTTCCACTCCGCCGCCAAAATCAATGTTTTTTTGCTCTGCGATTCTGAACTCGCTATTTCCATTCTTTACGTATTGCATGATGACATCATTTCCTATCTCAACCCATTTCTTATCTCTCGAATTGAATTTTAATGGCGCCTTTTTTCCGCCGGTCCAGAAAAACATTTCTGTGTCTGGACCGCATGGTCCTGTGCTTCCTGCTGGTCCCCACCAATTATCATCTAAAAAAGCAATCCTGTTTTTTGAAATTCCCAATGAAGTCCAAGTTTTTGCTGAATCTTCATCTCTTTGTGCATTTTTATTTCCTGCAAAGACTGTTACAGCATATTTATCCTGCGGAATCTTTAGAATCTTATTATGGAATTCAAAAGTATATTCTATTGCTTCTTTTTTGAAATAATCGCCAAGGCTCCAGTTTCCCAGCATCTCAAAAAAAGTATGATGAACTTCATCTCCAACTTCATCTATATCTCCTGTCCTTATGCATCTTTGAACGTTACAGAGCCTTCTTCCAAGAGGATGGGGCTGATTTAAGAGATAAGGAACAATAGGATGCATTCCTGCTGTAGTAAACAATACGGTCGGGTCATTTTTAGGAATCAAACTTGCATTGGGAATTTCTTTATGCCCCTTCGATTTAAAAAAAGCTAGATACCTGTCAATCAAATCTCTTCTGTTCATATCTGGAAAAGATAATTGAATTTTAAAAAATTATGCTATATTAAGAAAACAGAAAATCTTATAAATTAAGGGAAAGAGGATATAAATCGGCAAATGAAAGAACAAAGACTTAAAAGAATCGTAATTATCTCTCCTTATCCTTCTACTCAGGAAAATCTTGAAAATCTTTCACGAAAGTATTTCGGACAGGATTTTAAGTTGTTCAATCGAGATGTCAGATATCACAAATTTGGGAGCATTGGTGAATCTTATACTAATCACTCTCAAATTGGACTCGGTGGAGAAATACTTGTTGTTTATGACAAATCATTGTTGCCTCCGGAAAACCATCGCCCAGACTCTAAGATTAGAGAATATGATCTCCTTAAGCATTTGACTGCACTTATAACAGAATCAAAAAGGCTTTGTGACAGCAAGGGAATTCCTTATTTTGATTACAAGGGACAAATAGAAAGAAAAGAAGAAAGAGGCTTAATAGCTGAATTTGATAGGCTAAGAGAAAGAATGTACTCTTGTTTGCAATCAGAAACTTTTTTCAATCCCTCAATAAGATAATTGCTTCAATTTTCTTTGGATCTCCATTAATTGCTTTTCAAGCTCATCTCCGCCTTTTGTTTTAATGGCTTCAACTTCTATTGACTTTTCTTCCGAATGCCTTGTTATTAGTTTTGGAGCCCTAATTTGCGGAAGGTTTGATTCAAGCAGCTTCACTTCAATCGCTATCTTTTTAATTTCTCTATAGAATTTAGATTTCAGCGCCAATTCAATTTCCCTGATTGCTAGATATCTGTTCATTGACTGAATGATACTTATTACGTTTGCTTCTGATGCAAGCAAATCTCTTTTGGATTGTTTCGCTTCATTATACTCAAGCTTTACATGAATAAAACTTTCTTTCTCTTTTTTTTTCATTTTATTCTACCTTAGAAAAGATGTCTCTGTCAATTTTTTCAATCTGCTCTTTCATTGTTTGCAACTTCGTTTGCCATTCGCCTAATTCCTTGTCTTCCTGATCTTTTGTCCTTCTTATATCTTCAAGAATTTTTTCAACACCGATCATCTGGTGTTTTATCTTATCAAATATCCCCATATTTTCTTCAAACTTATCTAATCTTACATACACTGGACCGCCCATATGGGATTCCTGTCTCATTGGAGGCATTGAATAATTCTGCTTTTGTTTCTGAGCTTTTGGCAGAAAGTCACTGGCGACCGGAACTTCTCTTGTCAGAGGGCCCACGGGGAGTTTTGGCATCGTCTGAAGTTCGTCATCAGAGTCATCAGCGGTATATTCATCATCCTCTTTTTCCCCGGATATAGCGTCTTTAATTGTGTTCTGAGAAAATTTATCACCTAATGCACTTGAAGGATACCGCGGCAATGCATTTGGCTTGAATTGCATATTACTTGGAGGCAATTCAGGAAGTTTTGGAAGCTCCGGAAGTGCAGGAAGTTCTGCAAGTTCGTGTGTTTCCTCTTTTTTATTTTTATTAAACCAAGCCATTTTATATATACGCTTTAATGTATTTATCAAACCATATAGGTTTAAAAACTTTTCATTGTTTTATAGATGATAAAGTATTTATTTGCGTTTTAATAAAAAATAACATGGACAAAAAATTAATCAGAGAAGCTTTTGTCGAAGCTGCAGGAAAGCAGGCAGAAACATTAGTAGATTTTCTTGACGGAAAGAAATATATGAATGAATTCTTAATTGCAAAAAAATTGGATTTGCCGATAAATCAAACACGAAATGTTCTGTATAAGATCTCTGAATTCGGTTTAGTTTCATCAACAAGAAAAAAAGACAAGAAGAAAGGATGGTATACCTACTCTTGGAAGATTGAAGAGCTGAAATGCCTGGAATTCTTAAAGGGTATGCTTCAAAAAAAGATGGAGCAATTGAGAAATCAAATCAAAAATCGTGAATCAAAGGAGTTTTATGTCTGCGAAAGATGCCATGTCGAATTCAACGAAGAGAATGCCCTCCTACATGATTTTACTTGTCCTGAGTGCGGAAATATTCTGGAGAGAAAAGACAACACAAAAGTTCTGAAAGAGTTCAAAAAGAATCTTGAGAATTATGATGAAATACTGAAGATTGTTGATGAGGAAATCAGCAAAGAAGAAATTATCGGCGCTAAGAAAATCAGAGTCAAAGATGCTGCGGTCAAAAGAGCAAAAGCTAAAGAAAGAGCGGCCACAAGAGAAAAAACAAAGAAAGCGAAACTTAAGGAATTGAAGATTGCAAATAAAAAAACAAAGCCCACAAAAAAATCTGATACTCTAAAAAAGAAAAAGAAGTAATTATGAATTATCAATTTATTCCTGGAAGAAGATTATTTCACCTGAGCGTAAACACTATTTTAATATTGATTAATGTAGCAATGTTTATACTTCTGTCAATTTTGGTTTCAATTAATCCCGCTCTAGTAAATTATTTTGCTTTAAATCCTTCTAATATTTTGCACGGACAATATCTCTGGACTTTTTTGACAAGCATGTTTTCACATGTTTACTTCTGGCATCTTGCTTTTAACATGATTTCACTTTTCTTTATCGGAATTTTAATTGAAAAAATCCTCGGACCAAAAAGATATCTATTTTTTTATATTGCAGCTGGATTATTTGCGGGAATTGTATTTGTTTTACTTGCAGGATTTTTCGGCACAAGTCAATGGGGTGCAAGCCTTTTCGGAAGTCCAAATATTGCCGGGCTTGGAGCTTCAGGGGCGATATTTGGTTTAGTTGGTCTGCTCGCCGTACTAACACCAAAAAATAGAGTTTCTCTTATTGCAGGGCCGCTTATTGCGATAATTCTTGAATCTGTTTTAAGCAACTTTTTATCTTCGACAATAATAGGGACAATAGATTTGATTGTTACATTCTATGTCTTTTTGTCTTTATTTGCAATGTTCTCAACAAATAAATTTCTAAGAAGAATAGTAATTCCTTTGAACATGCCTTTCTGGATTTTGCCTATTGTTGCAATAGTGCCCCTCGTCATAATCGGATTATTTGTCCCATTACCTATAGCAAATTCTGCACATTTTGGGGGATTAATTTTCGGTCTTGCTTATGGCTTATATCTAAAATATAAATTTCCAAAGAAGACTCAAATGATTTCAAAAATCTTTTCAAGATAATAATGAGACGAAAAATAAGACTAAAAAACGTGATTATAGAGAATTATAAGGAAAGTTGGAAATTCATAAAAGAATCAAAAGCTTTTATTTTAGTAATCGTGGGAGTTTTTTTCTTATTTGCCCTGATTGGATTTTTTGTTCCAGCCCCAGATTTTATTTCTAGTTTCATATCTAATTACGTTAAGGATGTAGTAAATCAGGTTTCAGGATTGTCCTGGATACAGCTTATTCTTTTCATTTTTTTTAACAATCTTAAAAGCAGTTTTTTTGGCTTAATTTTTGGAATTTTTTTGGGGATATTTCCTTCTTTTGCTGCTGTCTTTAATGGATACATTCTCGGATTTGTTTCAAATGAAACTGTGAAAACTAACGGCATTTTTATTTTATGGAAACTTCTTCCTCATGGCATTTTTGAGCTTCCGGCCGTTTTTATTTCTCTTGGATTGGGACTTAAACTTGCAAGCAAATTATTTGACAAGAAAAAAAAGTTTGGAGAGAATTTTATAAATGCATTAAGAGTCTTCCTCTTTGTAGTTGTTCCTCTTTTAGTTATTGCTGCAATTATAGAAGGGAGTCTTATCTTTTTGGTTTCTTAATCACTTCTTAAGTCATTAAGTCCTAGAACAATAAAAATCAATCCTATTCCAATTACAAACCAAATAAATCCGCCCTTTACAAATTCCCATGCCGCATGCTTAAAATCCCAGAAAGTTCCTAAACTTGGCGAGAACCATGCAAAGAGAATTATACCCAATAAAATTACTAGTCCAATCAAAAGTTCCGCCCATTTGTTCATTGTGTCAATAGAAGATTTTTGTTTAAAAATATTATTGTATTATTGAAGCAAAACTGCAGCAGCAATTACTGTTGTCCAGAGTCCATCTTTGTTGCCCTCTGCAGATTGAGTGTAGTTCATAGTTTTGAAAATCTGGCCGCTTGCTTTGTAGACATCTTCTCTTTCTTCCCATGCTGTATCCGGATTAAATTCTATCCCTAGTGTACTTGCGAGCATCGTTGCTGCCAAATCTTCTGCATATTCACCCGCCTTTTTTGCTGTCTCTCCGAATGCATGATGCTCCGACAAATATCCATAGTGATTGTAAGAATCTTTTGGCACCGCAACTCCAATTGAAGTTGAAATTAACCGATTTGGTTCATTTGTTTCAGAACGTGCCATAACGCAAAACGTTATTTCTCCGGCGGACAATAATTTTACTCCCTCCTCTTTTGAGATAACTTTGCAATTTGGCGGAAGAATGCTTGAAACATAAACAAGGTTTGATTTTTCTATTCCTGCATCTCTTAGCGCTGCTTCGAAACTTGCAAGTTTGTCTTTATGAACGCCGACGCCTTTTGTAAAGAAAATTCTGGTAGGTATCATTTTGATTATTTAATCTGTCTTTTCTTTTTAAACTTTATTTTTTAAAATATGCCTCCGTCGATAAATTTGCATTCAAAAATCTTTTAAACCCTCATTATATCCCTTTTTTATGAAAGCAGTCAAGCCAATCAAGATAAAATCGGATATGAAGATTTCCGAATTAGTCGACCGTATGGAAAATGCCGGTTTTGGTGCAGGAAAGATAAATCATGCTTCTAAAATCATGAGCAAAATGTTCGCAGATACCAAATGCAAGGTATTTCTAGGTCTGGCTGGAGCGATGGTCCCTGCCGGAATGAAACTTGTGATTTTGAATACGCTTGATGATGTTGATGTTCTTGTTACAACCGGAGCCACGCTGACTCATGATTTAATTGAAGCGCTTGGAGATGAACATTACCTTATTGAAGAGCCCTTTGATGATAAAACTCTAAACCGAAAACATCTTGACAGAATGTATAACGTTGTTATGAAAAATAAAGTTTATGAAAAACTTGAGAACTTTTTCAACGCTAATTGGGAAAAATTTAAGGAATGCAAAACAATAAAAGAATTGGTATGGAAGATTGGAGAATTATGTCCTGGAACTTCGGAAAATTGCATTTTAAAAAAATGCTATGAAAGAAGAATTCCCTTATTCTGTCCTGCTCTTGCAGACTCCGGGATAGGATTGATGATTTGGGGAAGGAAAGCGGCAGGCAAGGAAATTTTCATTGATGCTTTTGAAGACATGAAAGAAATTATTGATATTGCATGGACTGCAAACAAGAGTGGAATTGTCTATGTTGGCGGAGGGGTTCCAAAGAACTTCATACAACAGGCACTTCAATTTTCAAAAGGCGCTGATTATGGAATACAAATCACAACAGATTCTCCTGAACCAGGCGGAAGCAGCGGAGCTCCATTGAAAGAAGGAATTTCCTGGGGAAAACTCAAGAAAAATGCAGATTTTGTTGATGTAAGATGCGATGCTACTATCGCTTTGCCTTTAATTTTAGGAGCTGCAAGAGACAAGTCTGCTTAAGGCAAAAGGTCTTAAATCTATTCTCTTTTGTTTATTCATGCTTACAAAAAAACAAGTAAATGAAATTCGGGGCAAATTAAACAGTTCTACCAACCCCCTATTTTTGTTTGATAATGATCCGGATGGGCTTTGCAGTTTTTTGTTATTGCAAAAATATGGAAAGAAAGGAAAAGGATTTCCGATAAAATCCTTCCCGGAATTAAGTGAATCTTATCTTAGTAAGATTTCAGAGTTAAATCCTGATTGCCTTTTTATCTTGGACAAACCAGTAATATCAAAAGAATTCTTCAAAAAAATTGAAGAGATAAATCTGCCTGTAGTTTGGATAGATCACCATGAAATTAATCGTTCCGAGATTCCGGACTTTGTGAGCTATTATAATCCTCTATACAATCGTAAGAAAGGAGAAGAACCTGTTACTGCTTTATGCTATCAAGTTAATGGCGATGAGAATCTTCAATGGCTTGCAATTGCAGGAAGTATTTCCGATAAATTCCTTCCTGACTTTTATGAGAAATTCATGAGGAAATATCCTGATTTGACAATAGAGACTAAAGAACCTTATGATGTTTTTTATAATTCTCCACTTGGTAAGATTGCAAGAATATTCAGCTTTGCTTTGAAAGATAGAACGACTAATGTTATAAGTATGATGAAATTTCTGATGAAGGCAAATACGCCTTATGAAGTCCTTGAGGATTCGCCACTCAATCATTCAATGCATTATCGTTTTGAACAAATAGACAAGACCTATCAGAAACTTCTGAATAAAGCAAATAAAATTGGTGAAAAATCAGGCAAGCTTTTATTTTTTCAATATGGGGGAGAATTAAGCATCAGCTCGGATTTATCTAACCATTTAATTTACCAATTTCCAAATAAGGTTGTTGTTGTGATATACCTTAATGGGATGAAAGCTAGTGTTTCGGTTAGAGGGAAGAATATCCGAGAAAAATTTACGAAAGTATTGGAGGGTTTGACTGGCGCTACCGGAGGCGGACATGAAGATGCCGTCGGTGGACAAATGAATGTTAATGACATTGACTCCTTTAGAGTTAGACTTGAGGAATTATTATAACCAAAAACTAAAGAAATCTTTATAAATATCTTATCCTAAATTTAACTATGAGTGAACTAAGATTGGGTCATTTTAATTGTTCCATCTTAGTCTACACACCAATTAAAACCTCAATTTAATCCGGCTTTCTTCGTGTGGGTTGAGTTGGGATTTATTATTCTTATTTAACTCAGCTGAGGAACACCAACGGATTTAAAAGAAAATGAGTCCGAGAAACAACATGGAAAGAGAATCGGTGGAAAGAGAGTTGAGTGCATTGCTAGAAAGAACCTTGAGATTAGAAGACGAAGTCAACTCTTTTATACGCCCAAGGAACGATTAGCACAGTTTTCTGCTAGAAAACGATTTTTATAGATGTTAATAGCTTCTACCAACATATACCCAATAGTCTGCCGATTTTCCAGAAATTATACACTTCTTGCCTTTTGCAGATAAGTTTTCAGGGGAGATAAAAAGAACTTTTGCTCCTCCCGTATCTGCTTTTAATTGTTCTTCAACTTTTTCGGAATTAGAGAGTGGAACAATTACCATATTCTTTTCTTTGATTAATCTTATCATGTCTTTTTTATTCTCTGTTCTTTTAACAGAACTTTTTAATAATTTCTTTGCATTCTCAAATAATTCTTCATGCATTTGATTTAAGATTTTTGGAATTTCTCTTTTCAAATCAGAGAGTTTAACAGATATTTTCTCGGAATTATTTCTCTTTACTACGATTACGGACTTTTTTTCGAGCTCTTTAGGTCCAATTTCTATTCTTAAAGGTACTCCTTTAAGTTCCCATTCGGAATATTTTCTTCCTGGAGTGTATTCTTCACGAGAATCTAGAATAGGATTAAATTCATTTAATGCATCTTTAATCTTATCTGATTCCTCTAAAACTTTTTTCTTTGTTTTATCAAATAATATTGGAATTATAACGATTTTATTTTCTGCAATTCGGGGCGGTATTACGAGTCCTTTATCATCGGAGTGCATTGCAAACATTGTTCCAAGCATTCTTGTTGATATCGCAAAAGTATTTTGCCAAGCATATTCCTCTTTTCCTTGCTGATTAAGGAATTTGATATCGTAAGCTTTTGCGAAGTTCTGCCCATCGTGATGAAAACAAGGACCTTCTATTACTCTTCCATTAGGAATTATATAATGTAATTTTTCAGAAAAGATACCCCCCGCGAATTTTTCACTTTCTGTTTTCTTTCCATAAATTCCCGGAAGAGCCATCAACTCTTCGCAAACCTTTTCATATGCTTTTCTAATTTTTGGTCCTTCTTCCAATGCTTCTTTTTCTGTTGCAAAAACAGTATGTCCTTCATTCCAAAGAAATTCCCTTGTTCTGAAAAATGGAACAGGATTATTAAATTCCCATCTTACAACGTTGTTCCATTGATTTAATTTCAGAGGTAAATCTCTCCAACTTCTTATCCATTTAGAGTAAGATTCATACATGATAGTTTCACTTGTTGGCCTTATAGCCAATCTTTCATTAAGTTTCATATTGCCTGCTTCTGTAACCCAAGCCACTTCTGGTGCAAATCCTTTTACGTGCTCTGCTTCTTTAGAAAGCAATCTTTCAGGGATGAATAAAGGAAAATACGCATTCTGTATATCCATTTTTTTAAATTCTATATTGCACTTTTCCTGAATTTTTTCCCACATTGCATAAGCCAATGGTCTTAAAATAATACATCCAGATACAGAACTATAATCTGCTAACCCCGACTTTAACATCAATTGCTGATACCATTCAGAAAAGTCATCTTCTTTCCTGATTGTAATTCCTTCTTCTGATTTTTTTTCTTTCATTTATTTAGTTTAGAAGTGTCTGATTTAAATTTTGCTGTGCGATACTGTTTATAGCTTGTTTTACATAAATTGATTCGAGCGCAAATCCGAGGTTCTCTCCACCGCTTATCTTGAAATTGTTTATTCCGATTACCTGTCCATTTTTATCAATCAATGGTCCGCCTGAGTTTCCCGGATTTAAGGAAGCATCCGTTTGTATGTAATCATTTAATCCGTTTGAACCTTGCCTGTCGATTGCAGAAACAATTCCCTCTGAAACCGAGAACTGAAGTCCAAGAGGGTCTCCAATTGCTATGACCTTGTCTCCAATTTGAACTTTGCTTGAATTTCCTAATGTTAGCGCTTGATAATTACCCGAAATTTTTAGAAGAGCTACATCCATGTTTCCGTCATATCCGATGAATTGCGCATTGATTGTATTTTGATTATTTGTAACAACACGAATATTTGAAGCCAAGTTTCCATTTGCATCTGCAAGCACGTGAGCATTGGTTACGATATATCCATTGGAAGTAATCAGGAATCCTGTTCCCTGCGCAGCTGAAGTCTTTACAGTCACGACAGAAGGCAAAGCTGTTTGAATTATTCCTGAAAAATCATCGCTTGTTCCTGCTTTGAGCAGATTAATCTGCTGCTGGGTGCTCTGAGTGCTATTCTGTAATTGAACCAGATTTGTAGTCAAGGAATTAATTTGTGTTTGTGTACTGGTCTGCAATTCGGACAGAGTATCTTTCAGATTACTGTAGTGCTGAGTTTCCTGAACATACAAAGTGTAATTCATAAAACCGAGAAGGATAATCAGGACAAGTACGACAAAGCTAAAGCTTCCAATAAGAATTTTATGGTGCCTCTTTAATGCCATTTTATACTTAAGGAAGATGCATATAAAAATTTAATGAATAATTAAAATAGGCCTGCGAGGATTCGAACCCCGATTACTCGGTCCGAAGCCGAGGAGTCTATCCATTGACCTACAGGCCCAAAAAAGTCAGATATTTCTTCTTTTTATAATTAGTGATATTCACTTCAGCTTCTTCTCCAAAATCTCTTTTGCAACACGCGAATCTGCACGCCCTTTTGATTCTTTCATAACTTGTCCAAGAAGGAAGTTCAATGCTGATTTTTCACCTTTTTTGAAATCTTCAACAGCTTTCTTATGTTCCTTGATAATCTTTTCTGCAACTTTTTCAATTTCTTTGACATCGGATATTCTCTCATTTCCTCTGAACTCTTTTTCAGGAGAGAAGGATTTTGGAACAAATTTGTTCAATGTTTTCTTTGCCTGCTCTTCTGTTATCTTTTTTTGCTGAAGCAATTTCAGAAGTTCAATGAAATGTTCCGGTTTGATATCAACTTCGGGAGAATCCAAAGAAGTTTTGTTATAATTCAAAACCCTCAACAGTTCAACAGTCACCCAAGGCACTGCAATCTTGGGTTCAATTTTGTCGATAACTTTTTCAAAGAATTCAGCAATTTCCAATTTCTTGGAGAGAACTTGTGCATATTTTTCCCCAATATTATATTTCTTAATTAATTTCTGTAATTTGTCCTGTGGCGTTTCAGGGAGAGCTTTTTTTATCTTTTCAATTCGGGAATCTTCCAGTATAATCATAGGCAAATCCGGATCTGAAATAAACTTGTAATCCTGTTCAGCTTCCTTTTCACGCATTTTTTTTGTAATGCCTTTGGTTTCATCAAACATTCTTGTTTCTTTTGCCCGCGGCACCCCGTCAGTTTTTTGTCTTGATTCCTCATACTCAATTGCTGATTTTATGTTATGAAGGCTGTTTACATTTTTTACTTCAATTCTTTCGCCTTTCAATTCTGGAAGAGAGATATTAACATCTGCCTTCAATCCGGAATTTTTATCCACTGATTTAATGTAACCAAGAGTTATTATTACCTGTTTCAGCCAGTCATAAACTTGTTCTGAAGACTTGAAATCAGGTTCTGTGACTATTTCAATTAAAGAGCTCCCCGACCTATTATAATCTATTTCGCCTGTTTTTGGACTCCATGCTGCAGGATCTTCTTCAAGATGAACTTCCCTTATTCTTATTCCAAGAAATTTTCCATTAATTCCAACTGGAAAAGCATGCGCCCCCGAAATTGTATTCTGATAGCCTTTCGGCAAATCAGGCCAATCATAATGCTTCCTCTGCCATGCAAGTTCCTTATTGATTTTGCATCCAAGGATTAAAGCAGTTTGGATTGTTTTGTCTATTGCTTCTTTATTTGGGAGCATTGGTTTTGAACCTGGTTGACCAGTACATATAGGGCAGATGTAAGTATTTGGTTTAGTTAACTTTGCGCCATGAATTGATTTGCATTTGCAGAATAGTTTCTCCTTTGTTGCAAGATATCCATGAATTTCCAGACCAACAATCATGATAAAAATATCAAATTATAATTTATTAAGTTATGGATAATTTTAAAAGTCTATCTGGTATTACATTAAAATGAAGAGAAAAGTAGAATGGCTTGCTTGCCTTTTGATTTCGATATTCCTTGGCGGATTAGGAATTGACCGATTTATGATGGGAAAAGTCGGCACAGGAATATTAAAATTGATTACTCTTGGAGGATTAGGAATTTGGTGGTTGATTGATGTTATTTTAATTGCGACAAAATATGAATACAAAGATGTTCAATGGGTTTGATAATATTTTTATACAAGACTTAATTCTAACTATCATGGAAACGAAAGCCAAGCCCGGTGATAATGTTGAGATAGAATTAATGAAAACATCTTACAAGGGAACTTTATTGCAAAGCCCCGAATCTGAAAAAGGTGTAGTTCTTATAAAATTGAGTTCTGGCTATAATCTGGGAATTATAAAAAAAGAGATTCGTGAAATTAGAATTTTAAAGAAATATCACGAACAAGCCAAGGAAGAAACTGAAATCAAGAAAGACAAGGAAAAGCCGAGCATTGCAATGATAATCACTGGCGGAACAATTGCTTCAAAGCTTGATCCTAAAACAGGCGGTGTTGACCCCTTAGCAAGTCCTCACGATTTTTTTAAATCTTATCCTGAAATTTTTGAGAGAGTCAATGTCATTAAAATTGAAACTCCTTTCATGAAAGCCTCTGAAGACATGGACCCAACTGATTGGCAGAAAATTGCAAGAGTCGCTGAAAAGTTACTAAATGATGGAAATATTAAAGGAATTATAATTGCACATGGAACGGACACGTTGCATTACACTTCTGCTGCATTATCTTTTTTTCTGAGGAATTTGAACAAGCCTGTTGTTTTGACTTATAGTCAGCGAAGCATTGATAGGGCTTCAAGTGATGCTAGATTAAATTTACAATGTGCTGCTCTTGCAGCTATTTCAGACATTGCAGAAGTAATGCTGGTTGGACATGGAAGCACGAATGATGATTTCTGTTATGCAATGCCTGGAACTAAAGTCAGAAAATTACACAGTTCAAGAAGGGACGCATTTAAGGCAGTTAATGCGGAACCTTTTGCTAAAATTTATCCCGATAAAATTATCAAAATTTCAGAGTATAGAATGAGAAACAGCAATAAAGTAAAATTAGATGTAAAATTAAACGAGAATGTTGCTTTAGTAAGAATTTATCCTGGACAGAATCCTGATATTTTGGATTATTATTTGAAAAATAAATACAAGGGAATAATTCTGGAAATGACTGGGCTTGGACATGTGCCAACAAGCAAGGCCAAAAAGTCTTGGATTAAGAAATTAAGAGAAGTTCAGGGCAGAGGAGTAGTTATTTGTGCTACAGCCCAAACAATCTTTGGAAGGCTTGATCCCTATGTTTACTCTAATGGAAGGGATATTCTTGAAACGGGAGTTATTTATCTTGAAGATATGCTGTCGGAAACGGCCCTTGTTAAGCTGGAATGGGTTTTAGGACATGAAGAATGGGCTAAAAATAAAGCAACCATAAAAGAAAAGATGCTCCAGAACTTTTCTCATGAATTCAATAAGAGGTTGGAGTTTGAAGAGTAGTGTAATAACTATTTAGGGGTTACATTTCGTAAAGTTTAAATATACTCATACCATTAAATTCCGATGGAAAAGATACTACATGAAATAGACGCAATCGTAGGTAGGATTAATACCCATCCTGAATATTCTGAATGTGTTAATAGTCGGACATCTCGTGATTTGGTGGAAGCTGCAGGTAGACATTCTCTTGATTTGGAATTAAAAGGAGAGGGGGATCCAAGATATCTTGGAAGAGATCATTCTAAATCTTTAAGAGATCTGACAATGGCGGAAAATTTTCTGACTAGAGAGGGAGTAAGTGTTTACGCTTTGTCTGTGTTAGGAAATATGATAGAACCAGAAAATCAACCCTATAATGGATTTAGGAGAGTTGATGTTAATTTTCCAAGTCCTCATGAGAGAATTCTTGGAGAAATAGATTCTTTAGTTTCATTTTTAAGTTCAACTGATTCTCATCCGGTTAAGAGGGCAATCAATGCCCATATAGATCTTCTTAGAATACATCCTTATGAAGATGGAAATAGCAGATCAGCACGTTTACTACAGAATTTTTGTTTGCGAGAACGAGGATATCCTCCTGCCATTATTACTCCTGGAGAGAGAGATTTGTACAGGGCCTTAAGAAAAACTGTTTTGTTCGATAGGTATAGTCACCAGAGCTCTTTTGAGAAACCTTCTAAATCTGAAGAAATATTTAATGAATTCATTGCTTCTAAAGTATTGGAATCTGTTAAAGTCCTAGAAGGAGAGTTAAGATCTAAAAGAATGTATGAAATCTATTTTTATCAATTAAAAAAACCAGCGGTGATGGAAACTGTTGCTCATCATTTAAGGTCTTACGGGAGAAAAAAAGAACATCAGGGCGTTAAGGTTTCTATTGATAAAAAAGAAGGAAGAGGAAAGAATCTAATTGTTGTTGGAGATATATCCAAGAAAGAGATAGAATTAGTTCTTCAGAAGTCTAATGAAAGAAACAATTTTAAGTACGAGATAAACACAAATCCTTTTATCTGCCATTAATTTTAGACACCTTAAATTAATAAATCCTCATTCTATTTACCTTAATGCCTGAAAAACTTAATTATTCTGAATTAGGATTAAAATGTGGGTTGGAAGTTCATCAGCAGCTTAATACCAAAAAACTATTCTGCGAATGTCCCTCTATTCTTAGAAGTGAAGAACCGGATTTTATTGTAAAAAGAAAATTACATGCCGTGGCTGGAGAGGGTGGCGAAGTGGATATTGCTGCAAAATATCAAGCAGGTTTGAACAAGCATTTTGTTTATCAAGGTTATGAAGACACTACCTGTTTAATTGAACTTGATGAATCTCCTCCTAGAGAAATTAATTCTGATTCTTTAAAGATTGCAACGCAGGTTGCCTTATTGCTTAATTGCAAAATGATTCCTATAACTCAGATAATGAGAAAAACAGTCATTAATGGTAGCAATACTTCAGGATTTCAAAGAACTGTTTTGATTGCACAGAGGGGACATGTTGATACTGCCTATGGAAGAATTGGAATTGATACTATCTGCCTTGAAGAAGATTCTGCACGAGAAATCAAGAGCGAAGGAAACGAAGTAATTTACCGACTTGACAGACTTGGAATTCCCCTCATAGAAATCGCAACATCTCCCGATATTTCAAATCCCGAGCAAGCAAAAGAAGTTGCTTTGCATATTGGAGATATTTTGAGGAGCTGTGATGTAAAAAGAGGAATTGGGACAATCAGACAGGATGTTAATATGTCTATCAAGGAAACTGGTTGGACAAGAGTTGAAATTAAAGGCGTTCAGGAACCAGCACTCATAATCAAGACAATAAATTCCGAGATTGAGAGAGAAAGAGAATTAATCAGAAAAAAAGAAAAAATGGAACCGCAAGTAAGAAATGCTCTTCCAGATGGTTCAACTAAATTTCTGAGACCAATGCCTGGCGCTTCGCGAATGTATCCTGAGACAGATTTGCCTTTGCTAAGAATCAAGAAAAATTTTATCGATGATGTAAAAAGAACCTTGCCAAAACTTTCTTCCGAATTATCAAGTGAGCTGAAAAAATACAATCTCCATGAAGAACTAATAAGCTTGATCTTAAAAGACAAAAAAGTTGAAGAATTTAGAGAATTGACACAGGTAATTAAAAATCCAGAGCTGGTAGCTAAGATTTTAGTCCTTTATCCCAGAGAACTTGCATCTAAGAATGATTTAACTGAAGAAAAAATTAATCAAATTCTCAATAAAGATATTGTTGTTGGAATTTTGGAAGCTGTCCAGAAGAAAAAAATAACAGATAGGCAAGTCAAGGAAACAATGGAGAGGATTATCCAAGGAATTGAATTTGCAGATGCATTGAAATTCGAAGAGCATGATTCCGGAAAAGTTGAAGAAAGAATCATAAATTTGATAAAAGAAAAGCCGGGACTTTCAGACAATGCTTATATGGGTTTGCTCATGAAAGAATTCCATGGAAAGATTGATGCTAAGAGTCTCATGGAGATTATCAAAAAGTACAAGTAATTATCTGAACTCTTTATTATACCTCTCTTGAGCTTTTTTTACATCCTTGAATGCTTCTTCTTTTCCAAGAACTTCCAGCACCTTGCAAGTTTTTCCTTGAAGAGTTTTATAAGTCTCAAAAAAATGTCTTAATTCTTCTATTGTATGGGTAGGAATGTCTTTAATATTTTGAAACTCCTTGAATCTAGGGTCTCCCTCATATACAGCAATTATCTTATCATCTTTCTCGTTGTTGTCAATCATTCTCAAAACACCAATTACTCTTACTTTTGCAAGAGTCATTGGATAAACCGGCTTTCCTGTTAGGATAATTACGTCCAGAGGGTCATTATCTTCCCATAATGTTTGCGGAATAAATCCGTAATCTCCTGGATAATGAACTGAAGAATAGAGAAAACGGTCCAATTTCAATAACCCTGTTTTCTTATCGAATTCATATTTTAACTGAGACTCTTTTGGAATTTCAATTATAGCGTTAATTATTTCGGGGCTCTTTTCTCCTACTTCAACATCATGCCAAGCATTTTTCATTTCCATCAAATCCTTTAAAGAAGTTTGTTTAAAAATTTAATCATAATTAATTTTAAATATAGTTCTTATCTTTAATTTGAATGGATTTGGAGAAACTAGAAAAGGAAATCAGTCCTATCGGAGATATTTTCAAGAAGAGTTCTAAGGAAGTCTCATGTGCCGGTTGGGTTAGCAACACAAGAGAATTAGGAAAGATAAAATTCCTCTTGCTTAGAGATATTAGTGGGGTTGTTCAGGTTACTGCTGTAAAGGAAAAGACTGATGCAAAAATCTTTGAGATGATTGATAAAATCTCAAGAGAATCTGTTATCTACGTCAAGGGAACTGTTAAAGAATCTAAGCAAGCTCCAGGGGGAAAAGAAATTATCCCTGAAAAAATTGAAGTTCTTAATTCTGCAGACAATCTGCCAATTGATGTTTCTGATTTTTCAAAAACAGAAATTTCAAAAAGATTGGATTACCGATTTTTGGATTTTCATAGAAAAAGAGTTCAGTCAATTTTTAGAATACAAAATGTAATTGCAAATTCTTTCAGAGAACATTTTTACAACAAAGGATTCTTGGAAATGCAGCCTCCTTGCATAATCTCTGCCGCTTCCGAAGGCGGAACAGAATTATTCCCTGTTCAATATTTTGAAAAGAAAGCTTATCTTGCACAATCCCCGCAATTATACAAACAGATGATTGCATGTTCCATGGAGAAGACATTCATGATTACCCCTGTATGGAGGGCTGAAAAGCATAACACTCCGAGACATATTAATGAAATAAGACAAATGGATATTGAAGTTGCATTCAGAGATCAAATGGGCATTATGAAAGAGCTTGAAGAGGTTGTTGAGTTTATTGTAAAAAAAGTCCTAGAAAAATGCAAAGATGAGTTAAAAGAGCTTGATGTCAAAGATTTGAGAGTCCCAAAAGGAATTTATCTTAGCTATGAAGATGCAATAAAAAAAGCCGGCGGAAAAGTCGGAGAGGATTTCACACCAGAAGAAGAAAGAAAGCTTTGTGCTATGTACAAGGGAGATATTGTCTTCACATATTCATGGCCTTCTTCATTAAAGCCATTTTATATCATGCCTAAAGATGAAAAAGCAGATTCAAAGACAAGCGAGGGTTTTGATGCCCTTTATCTTGGAGTTGAAATTTCTTCTGGAGGACAAAGAATTCATCTTCCTGAATTGCTGACAAAGAGAATAAAGACAAAAGGTCTAAATCCGAGCAATTTCAAGGATTATATTGACAGTTTCAGATATGGTGCGCCCCCTCATGCAGGATGGAGCATTGGTTTGGAAAGACTGACTCAGCAAATTTGCGGGCTTGATAACGTCAAGGAAGCGACGATGTTCCCTCGTGATCGTGATAGATTAACACCATAAAAAAATTTAAAAAGGACGGGAATTAGTAGCATTATCCTTAAAGGAGGAGGATTCGCAATGAAAAACAACAAAAAAATTGAAGAAGATGAAGCTGTAAGTGATGACGCAGAAGAAGAAACAGATGAAAATGAAGATACGAGTGATGATGAAGTAGAAGAAGATACTTCTGACGACAGCACTGAAGGCGACGATTACGGATATTAATTCTTTATTTTATTTTAGCAGGTGGGGTTTTTTCTTTTTTATTTTATTATAATTAATTTTAAATAGAGGTGATTTTTTCTGGAATTTATGATTAGCCTGGAAAGAATAGAAGAGTTGGGAAAGGATTCGGCCTGCGATAGTGAATGGTGTTTTTTCAAGGAATTAGTTTCCCACATGGGTGAAAGGAATGTTATTCAGGCGAGATTGATTATGGAATACCGATTTATGGAATCAAGAAGATTAGGGGTGAAGATCGAACCAAAAAGAGCAGAAGAAGAATTTATTGCAAAATTTGGAGCAAAATATGGCGAACTTTATGACAAGAATAACGCGAGCAGTTTAAGTTATGATGAGATATTTTTAAGGGTCTTTAACGCGCCTAAAGTGTATGAAGAATCTTTGCCTCTCTCTAAATAATCTTATAAATATCAATAACATAAAATCATAATGAAAAATCTTCAATTTTTCAGGATACAAAATGTCGCAAATAGGAGTTTGTTAATATTCAGCAAAGCTGAATGGAGGAGTTTTGCATAATGGAAGATTTTTTATTTCATAATATCTCTGAAGAAGAAAAAGAACGGATAAGAAAGGAAGCCAAGAAGCTGATTGATTCTTTTTCAGATAAAATATCTAGAGTAAAAGTTTCTGAAGAAGAACCTAATGTAAGACGAAAAGAATTTGAGAGAATTGAAGGTAAGGGGGAGGAATGCGATAATGATTTCAAGAAGATAATATTTGAGAATGCACCAAATAAAAGCGGAGATTTCATTTTAGCGGAGAAGAAGAAATGGGAATAACAACGGAAAGAGTGTTGGTCTCTGGTCCTGTAATAATTGAAGATGGAAAATTATTGCTAATTAAAGATGATGATAATTTATATAAGATTCTCGGTGGAAAAGTTGAATTTGGGGAGAGTTTGGAAGATGCTTGTAATAGAGAAGTAAAACAAGAAATTAATGGTGAAATTATTTTATTAAAGAAATTGTCTACTTTAACTATTGATAGGCCAGATAAATTTTTGACAATAGAATTACATCATTTTTTGGCTAAATTAAAAAATAAAGACCTAAAGCCTGGGTATGAAGTAGACGAAATAAAATGGTTAAATATTGATGATATAAGAGAAGGTAAGTATGAAGTTACACCAAATATAAAATCCCTAATTGAAAGGGGAGAAATAAAATGACAACAGTATCAAAATTGCTTGGGTACCTCGATGAAATAAAACAGAATGACAAGCAAGGCAAGAAAATCAATGCTTTCATTCATGTTCGAGATGAAAAACAACTTTTGAAGGAAGCTGAAGAAGTTGACAGAAAAATAAAATCTGGAAAGGCAGGTAAACTTGCGGGAAAGATTATTGCAGTAAAATCTTGTATTAACGTCAAGGGCGAAATTACTTCATGCGGTTCCAAGACTCTTGAGAATTATCGTGCTCCTTATGATGCAACTGCGATTGAAAAAATTAGAAACGAAGATGGAATTATAATAGGGATGACTAATATGGATGAATTCGCATCGGGAAGCAGTGGTGAGACTAGTGCATTCGGACCTACAAGAAATCCAAGACAATTAGAGTTAATTCCGGGCGGCTCTTCAAGTGGAAGTGCTGTTTCTGTTGCAGCTGGATTTTGCGACATGGCCTTGGGAACGGATACGGGAGGAAGTATAAGGAATCCTGCTTCACATTGTGGTGTTGTTGGAATCAAGCCAACTTACTCTTCTGTTTCAAGATATGGCCTGATTGATTTGTCGATGAGCTTAGATCAAATCGGAACTCTTGCAAATAGTGTTGAAGATGCAGGATTGTTGTTAAGCGTGATTAAAGGAAGAGATGAAAAAGATTCAATTTCACAGCATTCAGAAGAAATAAAGATGAATGAAATTCAAAAATCTCCAAAGAACTTTGTTATTGGAATTTTGGATTTTGAAATTCAAAATAAAGAAATACAAAATTTGATAAAAAAGAAAATTGATGAGATTGCTAAAAAATATAACCTGAAAACTGAAAATATAAAAGTCAAGAACATTGATTTGGCAATTGAAACTTATTATCCCCTTGTTTATGTTGAATTTTTTTCAGGCACAAGAAAATTGGACGGAAGAAGATTTGGAAAAAGAATTGAAGATGCGGCAGGCGCGGAAGTTTTAAGGAGAATTCTTGGAGGAAGTGAAATTTCGAGAGCAGAACACGGAGGAAGATATTATCATCAGGCATTGAAAATAAAAAATCTTATTGAAAAAGAATTCTCAGAGATTTTCAAGAAAGTGGACTGCATAGTTTCCGCAACTGTTCCAAAATTGCCGCATAAAATTGGCACCCAGATTTCTGTAAAAGAAATGTATGAATATGATGCTCTTACAGCTCCGTCAAACCTTGCAGGCAATTGTTCTATCAGCGTTCCCGTCGGTAAAATCAGTGGAATTCCTGTGGGAATACAAATCATGTGCGACAAATTTCAAGAACAGAAAATGCTTCAAATTGCACATGCCTTCGAAATGTAGAACCTCCTGCAGGTCCTTACAAGTTCCAGCATCCCAATAGGAAATTGAATATAATAATTTTATAATAATCTTTAAAAATAACCACTTGTTTTTTCAGAAATGAATATTGGGAAAATAATTTTGAAGTGGCTTGGCCATGCCAGTTTTATGATAAAGAGTTCTGATGAAAAAGTAATTTACATTGACCCTTATTCTTTGAATGGAGAAAATTTGGAAAAAGCTGATTTGATTTTAATAACGCACAGTCATCCGGATCATTGCAATCTTGAAGACATAAACAAAATTGTAAAACCAAATACAAGGATTGTTATTACTGCTGATTGCCAGAGCAAAATTGTCCGAGTTAACGTCCCGATTAAAATTGAAATTATAGAACCATGGAAAGAATTTGATTTTGGAAATATAAGAGTCTCTGCTGTTCCGGCTTATAATATCGATAAATCTTTTCATCCCAAAGAGGAGGGCTGGGTAGGATATGTAATAAAAGTTGATGACGTTATAATCTATCATTCAGGGGACACGGATGTTATCCCTGAAATGCAAAAGCTTACTGGACACAAGAAACAAGGGACGGAATTCATCGCTTTAATCCCTGTTGGGGGGAAATATACAATGAATCCTGAAGAAGCTTTGGAAGCAGTAAAGATAATAAAACCAAATCTTGCAATTCCTATGCATTATGGCGGCTTAATTGGCTCAAAGGCCGACGCTGAAGAGTTTGTAAGACTCTGCGAAGAAGAAGGAATTAATGCGAAGATTATCGAACCATTTACTTAATTGATTTAATTTAAATAAAAGATAATAATAGATATTCTATGATTATTAGAGCAAACGAAGATGATATACCGATTATTGTTTCGTTAAATAGTTTATTTCACATTGATATGCCAAAATTTAAGTGGGATACAGAATCCTAGATAAAAAAACATCTCTATAATTATTTTATTCTTAGAGAAAAGGGCAAAATAATTGGGGCTATTTGTATAATGTTGAAAGAGAACCGTCAATGTGCTATAGAAACTATTTCTGTAGACTTAAATAATCAACACAAGGGTTTTGGTAAAGAATTAATTGAATTTGCAAAAGGTTATGCTATTAAGAATCAATGTAAAAAACTAATCGTAAATTCTTTTCATAAATATAATCTTTTGAGATTTTATGAGGGATTAGGATTTTCAAAGAAAAATAAAGAAGGGATTTACAAAGGGCATAAATATTACGAATTTTATGTGAATTTGTAGAAAAATTACAGAAGAATTTAAAAATAAGGAGTGCCTCATTTCTTTAATTTAATTCAAACATCAAGTAGATTGAATTAGATTATTTTGTGAGGCGCTCTTTTTCTATAAATAGCTAGAAATATGCGAAATATATAAACTTTTCGCAAAAAACTAGCAAAAACAATTATTGAAAGGAGGACAAAAAAAGAAAAATGGTTTTAGATTTTGCAAAAGAAGCAA
>CAZJAO010000002.1:0-83949 GCA_964544395.1 Candidatus Woesearchaeota archaeon | reverse complement strand
TCACATCTTCAAAGATATTCGGCTCTATTTTTATTATTTTACAAAACTACAAAACTTAACGCAGTAATTGTCTCATGTGTTCCCTGGCAGGCACCAAATGGGGGAAATGATTGCGGCAAGTGCGGACAAAATGGATTGTCTTGTACGTCTTACCAATGCACTAGTTTAGGACAAGCTTGCAAGTTAGAAAATTCTCAGGCAGGTCAAGGCAAATCAATATGTGTATGGGTAGATCCTCATGACATAAACCCTCCTGTCATGACTTTCTTAAGTTCTGCCTTGCCTAGCGGTTATACTTACACGCCATTAAATGCACAAGTTCCAGGAGATACAGGAGTATTAATACAATCCCCTACAGGAGATATTCCTCCTTACACTGCTTTGACCTTCGGTATAAGTACAGACAAAGCTTCAAAGTGCAAGATTGATTTAGTAAGACAAGATTCATATGAAAATATGAGTTTTACAATGTTTGGGGGAATTGACGGAACAGAAGGATTAACTGCTTACAACCACACAGTAAGCATACCTGTTTTCCAACCTTCTTCAAGCATTTCAGTCCAAAAGAGCGGACAAGTGGACATATATATCAGATGCCAAAATGCAAATGGATATTCAGATATTCCTGTATTTGATGTTCAGTTCATTGTAGATACAACACCAGACCAGACTCCTCCTCAGATAATTGGAACGAGCATATTGAATGGAGCTCCAGTTCCTTCAGGAACAACTTCAACAAATGTAGGAGTTTATGTCAATGAGCCTGTAAGCAGCTGCAAATGGAGCCATAATAACTATGACTACAGCAACATGGAAAATAATATGAGCTGTGGAAATGTCATGAACACTCAAGGGACATATTCAGGAACAGTCACATGCAATGCAAATCTTAATGGATTAAAGAGCGCGGTGGAAAATGATTTCTATTTTGCATGCAATGATACTAGTGGAAATGTTGATACTCAGGCTTACAAGTATGTACTGATGGGAACTCAGCCTCTTGGAATAAGCATGGTAACTCCTTCCAATGGAACTTTGATTAAGGATTCAACTCAAAGTGTCAAGGTTACATTAGGCGTTCAGACAAATGCAGGACAGAATCAAGGACAGGCAATTTGTTACTACAGTCCAACAGGAAATGGTGCCGATTACCTTATGTTCTCAACTACGAATTCATACCAGAGTGCACAAGATTTGTATCTTCCTTCTGGAGCTTACACATATTACATCAAGTGTGTTGACTTAGGGGGAAATGCTGCTTACTCTTCGATAAATTTCAATGTACAGACAGACACTCAAGCGCCTAATGTAGTCAGGGCAACACATGATGGTGCAAATTTAGATATACAGACTGACGAGAAAGCAACCTGTGTTTACGACATTGTTGATTGCACATATCCTTTCGAAAATGGAAATGCTATGTCTACCACAGACGGATTGACACATGCAACAAGCTGGGTAGCTGGAAGAACATATTACATCAAATGCCAAGACTCTTTCGGCAATCAGCCGGATCCAAATAGTTGCAGCATTGTTCTAAGTCCCTCGCAAGTTTAATTCTATGAGCTCTAATAAAATACGAGAGATATTGAATCAATTTGGATTTTCTTTTCATATAAGGGACTTTCCAGAGTCTACAAGAACTTCTCTTGATGCTGCAAAAGCAATTGGATGTAATGTCTCACAGATTGCAAAATCAATTCTATTTGAAGGAGAGAAAACAAAAAATCCTATTCTTGTAATTGCCAGCGGTTCTAACAGGATAAATGAAAAGCAGATTGAGTCCGAAATTGGAGAAAAGATCAAGAAGGCCGACGCTGAATTTGTAAAAAACAAAACAGGGTATTCAATCGGAGGAGTGCCGCCAATAGGACATAACGAGAAAATACAAATCTTTATTGACAAAGATTTAATGCAACAAGGCGAAATATGGGCTGCTGCAGGCACGCCACATTCTGTTTTTAGCCTAAATCCTAAGCAATTGCTCCAGATAACTCATGGAAAAATATTGGAAATAACAGATTCTTATAAAAATTTATAAGCTTTATTCTATTCTTTAACTGATGGTGAAAAGAGGCCGCAGAGGGCAGATACATCTTTCTTTTGGAATGATTTTTTCCATAATCCTGATTATAATATTTATTGCATTTGCATTTTATGCAATACAAAAATTCCTCGGTCTTCAGGACAGCATAAAGATTAACACGTTCTATGACACTCTCCAAAATGATGTCAATACTGTTTGGAATTCTGCACAAGCTGTTCAGCCTAAACCTTATATTCTTCCCTCTTCTGTAAAAGAGATTTGTTTTACAAATACGGGAAGTGAAAATATGATTCTTTATGGAAACAACAATCGGCCAGAGAACAGCCATAATGTAGACCATATCAATATAACTGCGACGACAGCCGCGGGGGACTCATGTTTTAATGTAATTAATGGGCAATTAAGCCTGGTTCTTCAAAAAAACTTCGGTGACACTTTAGTAACAATCGCAAAATGAGAATGAAGAAAAGGGGATTCATGGAAATCTCCTTCGCATGGCTTTTTGCAATTATTGCCGGCGCAGTAATACTCGTGCTTGCAATTTTTGCGGCGACTAAGATAATTAATATTGGACAATATTCAACGGGCGCACAGACGCAGAATCAAATTGCAGTTCTTCTCAATCCTCTTGAAACAAGTTTTCAGACAGGGGAAGTTACTTCTATCGGAATAACTCAAAATACAAGAATATACAATCAATGTGATGATGCCAGCGGCATATTCGGAAATCAGATTATAAGTACTTCACAGCAAAGTTTAGGTAAATGGTCTACGCCAACAAATGGCGCTGCATTCCAGAACAAATATATCTTCTCGGGCAATGTTGTAGAAGGCCAGCAATTTTATCTCTTCTCAAAGCCATTCGATTTTCCATTCAAAATTTCAGATGTTATCTATATGACTTCATCTCTAACAAATTATTGTTTTGTAAATCCCCCTTCAAATATCCAGGATGAATTAACAAAACTGAATGAACAAAATCTTCAGTTGACTAATGATACACAGACTTGCCCGGGCACGAGTCTAAAAGTCTGCTTCAGCGGAGAGAAATGTGATATAAATGTCAATTATGTAAGGGGGACAGTAAGCCAAAGCAGCAGCAATAACAGCACAGTGTTATTTTATGGCGATGCATTAATGTATGGGGCTATTTTTTCAGATAAAACGGTTTATGAATGCCAGCTAAAGAGGCTCATGGAAAGGGAAACTCAACTTTCTTCACTTTATATAGACAAAGCAAATACAATTTCAAAGATAGGATGCAACTCGAATCTTATCTCTGATTTGACTCAATTAGGAAGTATGTCAAATTCATTTGCAGGCTCTGCAAGTATCAATGGATTAGCATCGTTTACAAATAAAATACAGCAGGAAAACGACATGAGTGGCAGTGCTGGTTCATGCAAGCTATGGTAGTAATAAAAATGAAAACAAAAAGAGGACAGTTGAAGATACAGCAAATGACGATTATGCTGCTTGCAGTCACTCTATTTTTTGTCCTGGCCGGAATGCTGGTCCTCGTTACACAAGTTTCTAGCTTGAAAGCAAAATCTACGATAATACAATCCGATAATGCAAAATTGCTCGTCTCTAAAATCTCGGATTCCCCTGAATTCTCATGCGGAAGCAGTTTTGGGACAGACATGGGCTCTTGTGTTGATGCAGACAAAGTTTTCAATCTCAAAAATTTGATAAGCGAGTATGGTAATGGGAATTTCTGGGGAGTTGAAGGATTGCAGATAAGAAAAATATATCCAGATAACAATCAAACTGAATGCACTTCTTCGAATTTCCCAAATTGCGATGTAATTACTCTAATTCCGGGCAATGGCACCGGTGTTTCTAATTTTGTTTCTTTATGCGGAGAATATAATCTTAATGGACAGATATTCTCAAGATGCGATTTAGCTAAAGTAATTGTAAGTTATACAGGATCATGATAAAAAACAAAAGAGCGCAAGAAGAGATGGTGGGATTTGCATTAATTATAATTATAGTCTCGGTGATATTGCTAGTATTTCTCGGATTTTTTCTAACAAGGCCCAATACTCAAAACGTACAAAGTTATGAAGTAGAGAATTTTGTTCATTCAATGCTCCAGTCCAGCACCCAATGTCAGGATTTTTATGGCTATATTTCTGTTCAAGACTTGATTTCCATGTGTAGTTCAGAGGCTTTATGCAGTGATGATGAAGATAGTTGTGCTGTTTTAAGTTCTACATTGACTGGAATTCTGAACAATAGCTGGGCTATAGAGCAGGGAAGTAAGTATAAAGGGTACGTCTTGAATATAACCTCAAGCAATGGAGAAGTCTCAGTCATTACGGCAGGCAATATAACCTCAAATTCGGAAGGGACTTCTCAGGAATTACCTTCAAAAGAGGGGGTATCTATGGGCTTACTATTTAATGTGTACTATTAGGCACTACAATTTAACCAAGATATTAAGTGTATCTACTACAATTACTGGTCTTAATCTTCTTCTCTTTTTTGATTGCTCTTCTTTGAGTTCTATAAAGCCAAACTTTTTCAGAAGCTTAACATCATCACTGACCGCCTTGAAATTTCTTCCCAGAATCTTTGCAAGCTCATAAATAGAGGCAGGATTCCTGGATTTTATTGTATTTAATATCCTTGCTTTTTCATTGCTTAGAACCTGTCTTAATGAAGAAACGTCCTCGTAATTATAGTTTCTTGAGGCTCCTGGCTTGAAAAGAGAGAAGGCCCCCTTGGATTGTATAATTGATATTTCCTTTATTTTTGTCTTTTCCTTAGCCATTTCATATAGTCCTTTTTTTAATTACTATATGCATATTATATATTACTTACTTATATATCTTTTTGTAGCATATATCTAAATAAAAATAATTTATGCATATTAAATAAATGGGGGTTATGTATTTACCGACGAATAGTGTCAAAATCTTTATAAACAAAACCTACAAAATAGACATGTTTAGAAGAAAATGAAAAACCGGTATAGTAAGGTTTTTAAAGAAAAATCAACAAAGATATATTGCACCGTTAAAGGTGTTCTAAGTGGGGACTTAAAGAAATGAAAATGAATAGAATCAATTTATGCATACTCACCAAACAAAGTAGTTTTACCCCACAACTCTTTGGACGGATGAATTTGCCTTCGGCAATGGTTTATATTATTGAAAGGAGGTTTAATTAAATGAGATTTAACTATAAGAAGATCGCAGCAATAGGAGCTAGCGTTCTATTAGCAGGTATGACAACAGGCTTTGCCGCTGCAGCAGCTTTCCCTGCACCTTTCGTGCAGAATGGAGCCGCTAATGTAGCAATTGTCTATGGTACTGGTAATGGAGTATCTCCTTTAGATGTAGTTCAGGCAGGAAATATCCAGTCTGCATTAGCATCTTATGTTGGAACAACACCTAACAGTATTATTCCTACAACAGGAGAAGTTGCAACTTTGGATACACTTCAGTCAAGAATTTGGTTGAATGCATCCTTAAACAGTGTCAAGCAGGTTTTAACTAATTTGGATATGCCAAATACCCTTGCTATTACAAACTTTGCAGGTAATGTGAATGTTCAGGTTTCACCTACCATCGTTATTGGTTCAGGCTCAACAGCAGGAGCAGATAACTCTGGAAAAGTAATTTTCACAAAGCAGCCAAGTTCAAGTAACGACCCAAGTGTCGGAGTAAGCATTGGTACAACAGCTACAAACCCACTTTACAACACAACTTTAACTTTCAGCCAGCCAGTCAACTTTACAGACTCAGGTTCACAAGGACAAGTTTTAACTTTGTTCGGACAGCCTTGGACTGTTGCTAGTAGTTCGTCCTCAGGAAACGGATTAGTATTATTCGGAGCTGCACAGACAGTAACTTTAGCTCAAGGAACAGCAGGCGCTTCAACAGCTACAGTATCCATAAATGGAACTTCACATACAGTTTCATTGGCTAATGTAGGAACAAGTACAGCATACGTCTCTGTTGATGGAAGTGGTACACAGGCAATAACTACAGGTTCATCCAAAATAATAAATGGTATAAACATTGCAGTTACAAATGTTGCATCATCCACAGCAGGAGGTAACACTGCTACAATTTTAGTTGGAGCTAACCAGTTATCCTTCTTAGATGGACAAGCCGTACAAGTAGGAACAAACAACAATCAGATACAAGGTACAATGGTCTCTTTCCAAGGCGGTTCAATAACTGCTTTGTCAAAATTGACTGTTGGAGTATTTGCACCAGATACATTGCATGATGCAATTATCACAAATACATCTTTTGTTGACCCTGTTTTCGGCGGATTCCAGTTCGCATTTGGCGGATTAATCGGACTAACAAACTATACAGCAAATAGCAATACAGGCGTACAAGTTTCTAATTCAGGTAATAGCGCAATGCAGGTTACATTTACAAATTGGAACTCTAATAGAGCAACAATAAACTTTGCTTTGAACCAAACTCTTGGTTCTACAGGTTATTACAATTTGTCAGATGTAAATGGAAATCCAATTTATCCATATGAGGGAGCTAATCTTACACAGAATCAGTATACATTTATTGGTACAGCAAATTACGGACACATGTTGCAATTCCAGGGTCTCTCAACAGGCTCGAACAATAAAACAACATTCACGGATGTAATGACTGGAACTCAATACACAGCAACTGCACCAGTTGGAACAAATGTTGCAACTTTAACAGTTGATGGAAGACAGTATACTGTAACTGCAGGCGGTTCAGGAGCAAGTGCTTGGGCTTACATAAAGTACCCAACATCTGATTCTCCAAATGCAAACACTTATGTATTGTATCCTACGATACAATTAGGAAGTGGTGCGCAATTGGCGATTTATGCCCCATTGAACTTAAGCTTAGGGAATATAACTACACCAGGAGGCTTCAACGGTACAACCGGAGTTACAGCATTTTTACTTCCAAATGGTAATGCAAATAGCCTTACAAGTGTGACAGTATCATATGTTTTTGGTACTGCAACTGCAAGTAATTGGAGTATTGGTGGTGTACAGATTAATTCGACTGTAGCAGCAGCAACTTCAAATGTAACTGTCGGTAGATTGACTTACCAATTCGCAAATGCGGGAGTCAATACAACAACGGTAAGCTTAGTCACTAATTTGACTAGCGGTACTGTTCTGACACAACCAGCAATAGTAGACATTGAAGGAAAAGATACTAATGGCCAGTATAATGCAGTAATTCTTTCTACACAGAATCCAAATTCAAACAGTAATCTTGTTGGAGTTTCAACAACTCCACTCTTTACACAGACTGCTTACCAGAGTGGTAGTAAGTCTTTGCAAAGCAATAACAAGCTTACACAGTGGATGGATTATATGGGAACTCTTGTTACCATGGATACAACTACATCCGGACAACCAATTGCAACATTGCATAATGTAGCTAGTGCCCAACAGGCATATGCACAATTATGGATTGGTTCAATAGGCTCATCCGTAGGTGGATCAGTAGGTTCACTTGGGCAGGTTCTTGTAAAGGATTCACAAGTTGCTTCCGTATCTAATGACAACTTAATTGTTGTTGGTGGAAGCTGTATTAATTCAGCAGCCGCTTCATTAGTTGGAGGAGCTTTCTGTGGAAGTGATTGGACATCTGCAACCGGCGTAGGTTCTGGACAATTCTTAATCCAGAGCTTTAACAGCACAATTAATTCTAACGGATTAGTTGCTTTGCTTGTTGCTGGTTACGACGCTCCAGATACTGTTAACGCTGCAACTTACTTGACTATGCAGAAGCCAGACACCGGATTTGGAAACAAATACATCGGTACTACTTCAACAAGTGCTAGTCTACAAGTAAGCCATTAAGCTGACTAAAAAAAATTTTTTATTTTTTTTTCTTTTTCTTTTTTTTTAACATCTGGCGAGAGCTCGGATTAATTAATAGACGTTAAAACCAATAAAGTTATAAATACAAAAAATAAAATTCTATTATGAGAAAAATACTTTCAAAGTATGAAGAAGATAAGAAAAAGAAGAGAAACCAATACATTGTTGGAGGGGTTTTGATTCTTGTTATGCTTGTCAGTGTTCTTGGATACGCATTCCCACAGGGGCAGGCTGTAAGTACAGTAAGTTCAAATGCAACTTCAACTTACAATGGAATTACATTCACTAATGAGAATGGTTATTGGAGTACTGCTTATAATAATCAACGTCTCGTTTTCACCTATAATCCCTCACAAATAAGCTCAGATTTGACTAATCTGACAAAAACAATAAATGACTTTACAGGAAAACCGCTTTACATCTATTCCGATGATATCAATGCTGAATCAGAAGTAAGCATTAATCTAGCAAAATTCGCGAACGGAATTTCTCCTATTCAAAATATTTCTAATAAAGATTGCACCAATAATGAGATAATTATACAGAATAGCTCTTCATCTTCAGTCAGTCAGGAACAGAACTGCATTATAATTTCAGGACATGGGCAAGATTTAATAGCTACAACTGACAATATTTTGTTTAAGCTATTCGGAGTAAAATAATGAGCGAAAAAAAAGCGAGAAAAACAGCGAAAAAGAAAACAGAAGAAGAAATAAATAAGCAAATTGAAGCGGAGAAAATTCTTTACGAAAAGGTGGAGAAAGCCGAGCAGATAGATGAAAAGGAAGAGGAAGAAGAGAAACCAAGTGAAAAACAGATTCAAAAAGAAAATAAGACATTTAGAAATATTCTTCTTGTTATCGGATTAATTGTTGTTGTGATTGGTTTTGTTTTGATTCTTAATAACAGCGCAAAGAGTTTTACTGTAGACGGGGTCAAATACACTGTTTTCCAACAGGGCCAATTAACTCTTTACAATACTTGGATTCCAGTAATGTACAATGGAAGTCTTAGACAATATAACTTTTATTTATACAGTGACCCAAGAATAACACAAAGAGAGATTCCGTTTAATGGAAGCCTGAACATAGTCCCGCAATCGACTGTATTCTTGAATATAACGGGAGACTTAAATTGCAATGGCGATGGAATAATTGCGGTCGCAAATCTTAATACTCTTTATGGCTTAATTGGAAAAGTAACCAAGGACCCAACTGCAACTTGTGACCCATCAGGAAGATATACTTTCATAAATATACAAAATTCAAGTGAGGCAAGCATTCAAGAAATAGGACCAGCATGTTATAACATAAATGTTAATAATTGCAATGTGTTAGCTTCAACAGAAAGGTACATGACCCAGATGTTTGCAACGATTCATAATCTTTCTAAATAATTATTTTAATCTGGACTTTCTTCTTTGATGTGTGATAAAGGCTATGTATGACCCTATGATTATTACTGAAATAGCAATTATGAACACGGTTATCAAAACCGGATGCTGGGCAATGAATGCTTGATGCTTATCTGCAAGCCATCCAGAATAAAGGAGTATTAAACTCCAAAATGCTGACCCGAATGCCGTGAACAAACAAAATCTGTTTACGTCCATTCTTGAAAATCCTGCGGGCAAAGAAATGAGATGCCTTACACCGGGAAGAAGCCTGCCTACAAAAGTTGTAATTTCTCCATGAGTATGAAAATACTTATCTGTCTTGTTAAGTTCATCTGTGCTTATTAAAAAAGCCTTTCCATATTTTGAAATTAAACGCTCTATGGTTCTTCTTCCAAGAGTCAATGCAAGAACATAATTAATCAGGGCCCCGAATACACTTCCCAAAATTGCGGAAAAGAGCGTTATTAAAAAGCTCATCTTTCCCTGGGAAATCAAAGCCCCTGCCGGAATCAAAACAAGTTCGCTAGGAAGAGGAAGGAAAGAACTTTCAATAGTCATGCTGATAAAAATTCCGATATATCCCAATTTACCGACGATACTTAACAGAAAAGCAACTATTGAAGCAATAAATGGAATCATTTTTTAATCCGCCCTATCAACAATTTTAAATCTGAATAGAAAGGAATTTCTTTTATTCTGAATATCCTCACTTCTGCAAACCAAATTCCCACTACAAAAAGGGTTCCGAAAACGTACCAGATTATTTCATGAGTCAAATCAAATGCGGAATTCTTTTGCATGTAAACTATTATCAAAGCAACAATTCTGATAACATTCAAAACTAAAAGAGATAAAAATGAAAAAGTGATCATGCCTATCCTTTTTTTTAGTTTTATATTAGGGATAGACATATTGAAAATAAAGAGCAGATAATAAGCAGAACCAGCTATGCATGCTTTAATCAAAACTATTGGAATTATATTACTTACAATAAGAATGTTTCCCAAAAGAATGGTGCTGTAAAATAGTTTTGTAAGAAAATAGACTGGATAAATTGTAAGAGGCGTAAAGATTGCATAAAAAATCCACAAATTGAATAATGCAGCTAAAATCAGAAGAGAATATCTTGATATTAACCCCAAGACATTTATTTTCAATTTCCCTTTCTTCATTTTAATAATGGGAACAAGTTATTTAAATAACTTTATTTTTATCGAATGATGAATAGAAAAAGATGGCTGATAATTGCATCATTTTTTGCTGCAATAATTCTTGCATTAAGCTTTTATTTTGATAATTCAATTGTTATCTTTTTTTCATCAATCAGAAACCTCTATTTAAACGGTTTCTTTCTTGGGATAAAGTTTCTTGATACGGAGATATTTGTTATAATCCTTCTGACACTCTTGTTATTGTTGACTAAGAAAAAGAGAGAATGGATTCTTCCCCTTTGGGTTACAATTGGAATCACTGCCGCGATAAGCTTAGCATTGAAAGTCTTAGTTCACAGAACAAGACCTTTTGCAGCTGGAATAGTCTCTCTGGCTTCAGGCATAACTTCCAGTACAAGTTATCTTGTATGGGACTTTTCTTTCCCTTCAGGTGATGCCGCTTTTACATTTTGCTTAGTTCCAATTTTATCAAAACTTTATCCTAAACTAAAATATCTCTGGATTGGGTTTGCAGTTCTAGTTGCTTTGTCCAGAGTTTATTTTGGAGTGCATTATTTGAGTGATGTTATATCTGGAAGTTTGATTGGATTATTAATCGGAATTATAATTGTCAAAGCAGAAGAGAGAAAAGGATTCTTTAAGAAGATTTATGGAAAGGTATTCAAGAAAAGAAAGTAAAATTATCTTCTTCTAAGTCTTACTGCGATTATGATTATCGCAACAATCAAAACAAGAATCAATAACCCAAAAGTCCAAACAAGCCAATTGCTTCCCGAGATTGCATCACCTGTTATTGAAGATAAACTGAATCCAGTAGTAATTGGAACAGAGATTGGCTGCTTAGTTATCAAATATCCATTTGAGTACGTATCCAAGTACAGATTTTGATTTCCACCTGGAGCGTTTGAATTAACATTCAAATTCAAGGTTATATCCTGTGACTGTCCTGGTGCAAGAGTTATGTTTAGAGGGGAAATGCCCGTTGATGTTGCCCAAGAAGAATATCCTTCCAAACCGAAGTTGTAACTTACAGTTCTATTCCCATTGTTTGTTATTGTTGAAGAGATAACAAGAGGGCTTCCTGCTTTTCCGCCAGCAACAAGCTGTGCTGTTACACCTGTCGTATCGGGTGTTGCATAAACACATCCGCCTGTAACCTGAACAAGAGTGTTAAAGTTTTGCGAGATGTATTGATAATCATTGAGGTATCCGCCATTATTCAAGCTGTATTTGTAGTAAACATTTACATAAGCCTGATATGTTTTTGCATCTGCAGTCAATGGAATATTAAATGTTAAAGGAACCGGCACATTGCCGCCAGAGTTTAAATCTCCATATACTGTTTGATTCTGGTATATTCCTAACGATGGACTTGAGAAGACTACCAAGATTTGGTTCTTTGAATAACTATTATCATTTGGGCCAAGATTGTAAATTGTAGGTGTTAAAGTTAATTGCTGTCCGCAGGAAACCTGTGAGATTACAGGCAATGTGCTTGAATCAACAACAACTGCCTTAGAGATTCCAAGATTAGGGATTGAAATATCTGCGGCGTAACTGTTAGAACTTGAACTTCCGAAACCGCCGAAGTTATCATTCAAGTCAGAGGAAGTAGAATAGTCTACACAAACCTGATTTTCCTTGCCCTGCTGATATGCTTTCAACATGAGTTGAAAATTGTTATTGTTCTGATTTGTGATTATTGATGGGTCTACTTGGAATTTGAAAGTATAAGTTTCTGTTGAGTCTGCAGAAATGCTCATTCCTGTAGCCTGGTCGTCATCAGGACTTATCCATTTCATATCATTGATTATATTTCCACCATTAGCATTAAATAATCCTATCTTGAAATTCATATTGTTAAGGTCTACAGCACCATTGTTTGAAACTTTAACCTGAACTTCAATAGTATCAAGAGGATTCCATGTGTAAGAGCTTCCTGTTCCATCATTTGTTATTGCAACAGAAAGAGACATGTTAGAATCATTTGCATCCCCGGTGGTGCAGAAAGATTTAACAGAGTTTAATGTAATGTTTTGGCCGGAATCAACAGTAGTATTAGCAAAAGTGCCATTTATTTGTAGATTTGCTGAAGAACCACCGTAATTTGAAATGCTGTTTAAAGTTACCTTAAGGGTAGTGGAAGTAGGATTAGTTATAGAAAATGAAGCACCATTTGGTCCATTTAAAGTTGAAGGAAAATTAAAAGTCTCAACACTTGGAATTAGACCTTCATTAGAAGTTATGTTAACAGTCTGAGAACTTCCAATTTGAGTAAATGTTAAAGAAGAGGTATTAAGACTTAAAGCGCTTATTGAAGAAATAAATAATGTGAGAGCAAGAACGCTCAATGCCAAAACTGCGAATGATTTTGTTTTCATTTGTAATTAGAAAGGAGTTGCGGTCTATTAAAAGCATTTGTATAATTTAATATATCATAATAAAGTCAAATATTTTTCAAGACTTACGATGATAAATGATTTAGAATATTTTATAAGAAAAATTTAATCAATTAGAAATTAAAAAGAAAATTAATAGCTGTCGTCAAATCTGTTTGCAGGCTTCTTGTCGTCCATTACTAATTCTGGCTCTCTATCAACCCTTGCAAATGAAGGTGTAGCGATTATAATGTTTTCTCTGAAACCTACAATGCTTCCGTCAAGTGCATCTGTTGTCTTTTTGATTTTTGAGATTGCCCTTTTCAATTCAATTGGGTCTTTTTGTCTCAAAATCTTTGTTTCAATGATTGCGATTGTATAGCCTTGTCTTAAAGACTCAAGAATTTTGTTAACATCTTCATAGTGCTTTAATACGAAAAGCTTAATCATAACTTTGTGCTCTTCTCCTTTTGCCTGATTCAAATCAATTTCAAGATAATCTTCTGCTGAAGCGCCTTCAGATTTTCCCGTTAATGATTTTCTTAATTTATCAAACACCATGATAGGGTTAAAATGCTGATATTTATAAAGATTTCGCAACTATTTTGCGTTATTTGAGAATTTGTTTCTAAGTTCGTCCAATCTCTTCGCAAGAGTGTCTTCCTGTTTTTCTATTGACTTTATTCTCATGTTCAGAATTCTTTCTTTCGTCGACAATTCTTCTTTTGCTCTGACTTTGTCAGTCTTAATCATTAATTCTCCAACAAGCTTGAAAATCTCATTTGATTTTTCAATTTCTTTTTGAGCCGAATTTGTTTCTGATAATTCCATTTGAAAAGCTTGTTTTTGAAGAAGCATATTATGCAAGTTTTGATCTAAAATCTGCATTTCCTGAAGTTCTTCGTTTTGGTCCATAGAATTATATTGCCTTTATTTTTTTGACTTTTGTTCTCGGCTTGTAGAATATTTTGCTTCCGCATTTAGGGCAGACAAATCTTTTTTCCAATTCTGCATCCTTTATTGGTTTTCCGCACTTGAAACATTTGTATGTTGACATGATATAATTGATTATTGTTTATTTATAAAGTTTAATTAGACAAATAGTAAACGTCTGAAGCGAATCTTTTGCCACATTTTGAGCATTCCCAGATTCCTTTTGAAGTTCTTTTAGCATTCATTTTACTACAATAAGGGCATTTTTGCTTTATTCTCTGCTTTTCTTCTACATCAGCAAGCTTATTTCTGACTTTTTTGCCGTATCTTGCGCCAAATCTTCCTGCGGCTCTTGCTTTTTTTGTTTTTGTGGTCATTTTATTCCTTACAAATCTTATTTTTTAAAGGTTTGCTCTGTTGACAATCGTTGTTGTCTCAATTCGCATTTGCAAGCAAATGTTCATGGGGCTGCCCGGATTTGAACCGGGGTCGCGAGGTCCCAAACCTCGAAGGCTACCAGGCTACCCCACAGCCCCATACTATTTTACAAAAGATAATTGAATTTTAAAAACTATGGGATTGATTACTTTGCCTTTGCAGGCTTTGCAGCTACTGCCGGAGTAGGTGCTGCTGTAGTTGTTGGAGTTG
The DNA here is from genome assembly GCA_964544395.1 of Candidatus Woesearchaeota archaeon. GTDB lineage: Archaea > Nanobdellota > Nanobdellia > Pacearchaeales > GW2011-AR1 > JAKLIN01. Next base: position 69,518 of record CAZJAO010000002.1, on the reverse strand, counting down.
CTGCAGTTGTTGCGGCTGCGGCTTCTGCTGCTGCCTTGGCTGCCTCTTCCTGCTTCTGCAACTTCTCTTGTGATGCTTTAACTTCTGCAAAGAACTTTTCTATCTTATTTTTCTTTGCTTCAGAAACTTCTGTTTTCTCATGTAAAATTTCATCGTCATATTTTCCAGCATCAATTTCTTTTTCAACTTCTGCGGGAGATTTGTTTTCAACCAAAACACCAAGGCTAACACAAGTTCCAACAATTTCCTTGACTGCAGATTTCAAAGTCTTGGCTAATAGGTTAGGATGCTTTGCAATTGCGATTGAGATAACCTGTTCAATTGATAAATTCCCCACTTTTGTTTTTACAGGATTACCCGAACCCTTGTCAATCTTAAGTTCTTTCTTCAATAATCCTGAAGCTGGAGGAGATGAAACTTTTACTTCAATTTCTTTTGTAGAAACATCAATATCCAATTCAACTGGAACTTTCATTCCTTCAAATTTCTTTGTAGCATCGTTAACTTTTGTGATAACCTGATTCACATTAATTCCTGTTGGACCAAGCTTCTGGCTAAGTGCCGGACCTGGCTTCATTTGCCCTGCCTCAACCAATAATTTAATTTGCATTTTAGTTATTATCCTCGTCTTCCTGGTCCTCTCTTCTTACCGCTCTGACGTTGTCAATTTTAATTGTTACGGGAAGCTGAACAAGAGCTCCTAACAAGCTTACTACAACATCTCCTTTTTGCTCATCCACTCTTAAAACTTTCGCTTTTTCTTTCTTGAATGGCTCTGAAATAATTTCAACAATGTCTCCTTCCTTGATTGAGACTGGAGCTGTTGAGGTTTCAACCATGTTTTTTATTTCTTCATAAGTAAGAGTTTTTCCGATAATTCCTTTTACATAAGGCAAATTGAAAACCGCTTCTTCTGCGCTTTCCCTATCTTCAGCTTCAAGTAGAATATATCCTCTCAATCCATGAGGTTTTAGAACGGAGAAAACATTTAGACTCTTCTTTTCAATTCTATCAGTGATTAAATCTACTGCACTTTCTTCCTTGTTTGTTGTTACTTTTATTACAAATATCATTTTATTGTGTTTTTAGCTCCGTCTAAGACATAACATCTTAGAAAGATATAATTATGTAGAAATTGGGTTTATAAATTTTGGGGATTAATTCTACTCACTTAATGAAGGAAAGAAAGCGGCCACAATAGAGGCAAGGAGATAGAGACATCCAACAAAGAAAAATACGATCATTGGATAGAATCCTAATTTATCTGAAAGAGCAAAGGTTAATGCTATAAGAGTTAAAGCTACTCCAAATAAAGTTGCAGCATTCATAAGAGAATGATTAAAGAATTTCATATTATTACTGGCTTATATAATAAGAAATTGCTTGAATAACTTCACTATCTACTTCTGAGAATTCGTTGTTATTACCGCCTGTAGCATCAGACCAGCCACCATTTGCTAATTGTGTTTTCACTCCTGCCTTAACTCCAGATTCTGCCCGAGCCATATCTCCTGTTTTTACAAGAGCCATAACAGCATATGCTGTATCTTGAACAGTTCCACTTGCATCACTCCAGGTTCCATCAGAGTTTTGAGCGTCTTGCAATAATTTTTTAGCAGTAGCATTTCCTCCAATAGTAAACGCAGATAATCCAAGTATGTACGTAGGGTCAGTAGAACTAGGTATTGTTTCAGTTTGAGCTAAGCCTTCTAAATTATTTGCCCAAGAAGAATTGCCTGCAGAATTAGCATCTGATACATAATTAAATAAATCCCATGGAACTATTCCCTCTCCGACTCCCTCAATAAGATTTACTCTTGCATTTGCATCAGCATTAACTAAATCCTGAGGAAGAGGATATGCAGTAAGAACCTTATTCATTAAAGTAGTTGCTTCCGCAGTATAAGAACTTGTTCCGCTAACACTTCCTAAATCATAAAGGAATTTTACATTAAATGCATTAACATTATTACCACTACCTAAAACAGTTACATTTGAGCTATATCCAGTCTTTAAAAAATCTCCAGCCTTTTTTGCAGCAGTAAGATATTTTGAATCTCCTGTAGTTTTATAAGCATCTAATAATCCTTCTGCAGTTACTCCAGCAATATTCAAATAAGTTTTAGTAGTGGGTCCGCTTGCACCTGTAACATTCCAGTCCCAAGAACCATTTGCATTTTGTAATTGTAATAGTCTATCAGCAGCTTTTGTTATTGCTGTTTTTTCAGCAGTATAATCTGGTTTTGTATTTGGTTGAGGACAACCGACTAAAGAGATTGCTAAAGCTGTTCCTCCGATAAAAGATACAACACCCTTTAATATTCCATCTAAACTCATAATAAATTAATGGTCCTTTTCTTATTAAAGCTATCTAATTACCCGTCGGTAGTGCTTAACAATCGTTAAACCTATAATTTATTTTATATCGCAGTCACGATAAGAGAAATAATAAAACCAACAACTCCAAGTATGATTATGCTTATTGCTGAGATTTTTGCAGTTATCTTGAATTCTTCACGGGTGGGCTTTTTCAAAACCTGCCAGACACGTGCACATTTTATATAAAATGATTTTGCATTCTGAGGTAAATCTTTTATTGCCATAATGAAATTAATTATGAAGGGTATTTAAGTTTTATTCCAAGAATTCAATTCCCAATTCTTCTTCTATTTCTCTGTGCCTTGCAGATTCATCATTGCCCGTATGTCCAGTTATCTGAGAACTTTTTACACCTGTAACAATTAACAAAACTCTTATTGATTTGTCCATATCATCGGAGATTTGCGCTCCCCAGATTAATTTTGCTTCTGGACTTAACTTTGCGCCCACTGTTGCAATAATATCTTTGCATTCATCAAGGCTCATGTTTGGTCCCCCGATAATATTTACAAGAGCGCCTGTTGCATCTGAAATGTCGACGTCAAGCAAGGGATTGTTAATTGCTTTTTCAACGGCTTCAATAGATCGTTTTCCCGCCTGATCTGATTCTCCCATACCAATTAATGAAACTCCGCCATCAACCATTACTGCTTTGATATCAGCGAAATCGAGATTTACAAGTCCTGTTGTTGTAACAAGTTCTGTAACTCCCTTTACAGCATTTGTTAAAATTTCATCTGCAATCTTGAAAGCAGTATGCAAGGGCAAGTCCGGAGCCAGCTCAAGCAATTTATCATTAGGGATAATAATCAGAGTATCAACAACGGATTGCATTTTTTCAAGGCCATTCATTGCATTTTCAATTCTTTTCTTACCTTCAATTGTAAATGGCAATGTAACGACCCCAATTGTCAATGCGCCTTGTTTTTTTGCTAAAGCAGCAATTACTGGTGCGGCACCAGTCCCCGTTCCACCACCCAAACCGCAAGTGATGAATACCATATCACTTCCTGCAATTTTCTTTTTTATTTCAGACTCGGATTCTTTAGCAGACTCTTCTCCCACTCTTGGATTGCTTCCTGCCCCAAGTCCTCGTGTCAATTCTCTCCCGATTAAGATTTTTTGGTCTGCATCAGTATATAATAAATCCTGAGCATCTGTATTTACAGCAATTAATTCTCCTCCTTTTATTCCGATTTCTTTCATTCTATTCAAAGAATTATTTCCTCCACCACCCACACCTATAATCTTTATCTTGGCTGTCTGTGCCTTGACTAATTCCTCAAGTTCCTTATCAATCTCTCTTACATTAGAAGAATTTTCATAAATTTCGTCCATCGAGGAAAGAAGGTTTTTCTATTTATAAGAATTATTGTTCTATTTCGGCTGGCTTTTCGGATTCTTTCTCAATTTCCTTTGTTTCAAGCTCCAAGCCGAGCATTTCCTTGAATTTATCCTTGAATATTTTGACAAATTCAACTGCAGGTTTTTCTACTTCCAAGATAATTTTATTTTCTTTTATCTCAAATTTCAGGTCTTCTCTGAATAAAAATTTAATCAATGCTTTTGCCTTTTCATGCAAATCATTAATTTTTTTTATAATCTTAACTTTGTATACAACATCTTTTCCTGCAACAGGATTATTAAAATCGACTATTACTCTGCCCCCAGAAGATGCCAGAACTCGCCCAATTTTTCCATCAAAGTTAAATACAAAACCCGGAACAGGATTTATTCTTTGGTCCATGAATATCTTTAATGGTATTTTTTGAATCAATTGTGGATTTCTCTTTCCAAATGCCTGTTCAGGAGCCAATTCTATTTCATAGGTTGCGGGAGTTTCAGGCTTTCCGACTAAAAAGTTTTCAACCGCTTTCAAAAACATGCCTTCTCCAAGAGAAAATATGAATGGTTCTGTTTTAATAGGATGATTGTGTCCTGAATGAAGCTTTTCCAAATCTTCCTTTATGTTTGAATCAAACACTTCTCCGTTCTTAACTCGTCCTGTAAATTCTATTTCAATAAAATCTTTTTTCTGAAGCATTTCATTTATTTAGCGAAAACGTTTATAAATGTATTTTTTCTTGGTAATTCATGGTTGCAAAAATAATAAACGCGACGGATGCGAAAATCGGCACGAATATTATTCTTGATGGAGAACCATTTACTGTCAAAAGCATGGATGTGAGCAAGACAGGAAAACATGGAGCCCACAAATGCCGAATTGAAGCTGTCGGAATGATTACTGAAAAGAAAAAAGTTCTGGTCGTTCCAGGAACAGAAAGATTTGAAGTTCCAATGGTTGAGAAAAGAAAAGGACAGGTTCTGTCAATCGGCGACAAAGTAAGCATCATGGATTTGGAAAATTTCGAGACATTAGAATTAGATTGTCCTGAAGAAATAAGATCACAGATTGAAATCAACTCAAATGTTGAATACTGGGACATTGAAGGAGTAAAAATAATCAAGAGAAAAGTGTAGAATAAAGATACTTAAGATTTATAAGGCATTTCTCGGTTTCTTGGGCATGGTAAATATGCTAGAGTCAAGAGTTCTAAGCAAAGAAGATTTAGAGTTTTATTTCAAATCTAACTTAGAAAAACCTAAATGGGGGTATAACACTTCAGAAATAGTCCTATCTTGCGATACTGCCTTGCAATTAAAAGAAAAAGGATATGGAGCAGTTACAGCAATAAAAAATGCGGGAGTTCCGTATGCAAAAATATTCGAGATGATGGGATATTCTTATTCTGAAATTGATTTCTCTCATCGTGAAAGGGAAATGAAAGAACCCGAAATGAATGCGGGACAATTACAAAAATTAATAGGAAAAAAGGTAATCTTAACGGAGGATGATTTTATTACAGGGATTACATTAGAAAAAGTCAGACAGTATCTAAAAGACCGAGAGATAAATGTTTCAGGAGCATATACCGGCATGCAGGATTGGGAAGTGAGAGAAAGTTATTTTGGACCTTATGAAGGATTTTGGGAAATTGAAAAAAATGGATTAAGAAGAGTAAATCCTCAAAGACTTCTGTTTGTTTTTGATAGACAAAGAAAATTCCCTCTTCCTAAAGATTTCGAGATATATACTTCAACTGAACCTGCCCGAATGAACGAGGCAATAAAGAGAGTCTCCGAATATTTAAATACAACAAGGAAGATTTAAAAATCATTTTCCTCTATTTTAATCATAACATGGCAAAAATAGCTGAAGCAATGAACAGAGAATTCAAGAACGTTTTTGTATGCAAAAATTGCAAGAGCAAAATCAGATCAGATCCTCAAAAAATATTGAAGGGTGAAGTCAAATGCAGGAAGTGTAAAAAAAGAGCATTCAGACCTCTCAAAAGAAAATAAATGAGTTTTTTAGTTTACGATTTGATATTCCTAGGGATCTTTATCTTAGTATTAGGAATTTTCCTCTACCAAAAAAGAAAAGGTGTAAAGAGAGAAGGACTTCTACTTCTTTACAGAACAAAATGGGGAATTAACTTAATTCATAGAATTGGAAAGAAATACCAGAAAACTCTGAAAGTTCTAAGCTATGTTTCCATAACAATCGGTTATGCTTTGATGGCCGGAGTTCTTTATATGGTTGGAAAGATTGTCTGGATATATGCTTTCAATCCGGGAGGAATTGTACAACAAATAAAAATTCCCCCAATAACTCCACTAATTCCTTATCTGCCTCAGATTTTCAAATTAAGCTTCCTGCCTCCTTTTTATTTTACCTATTGGATACTTATCATAGCAGTAATCGCAATTTTCCACGAGTTCTCCCACGGGATATTCGCTGCAAGAAATAAAGTCAAAATAAAAAATACGGGATTTGGATTTTTTCCATTCTTCCTCCCAATATTCCTTGCAGCATTTGTAGAATTAGATGAAAAAGCGATGGCAAAGAAAAAGAACTTTGATCAGCTTGCAGTTCTCTCTGCAGGAACTTTTGCAAATGTTCTGACTGCAATTTTATTTTTCGGAGTCATGATACTTTTCTTCTCTTTAGCATTTGCACCGTCAGGAGTTGTGTTTGACAGCTATCCTTACACGATTATAAATGTCTCTTCAATTAATATGGTCAATGGAATTCCAATAAATAATGCGACATATAATGTAGTTCTCAGCTTGATGAATAATAATACCCAATTCAATCAGATTAGAGCAAATTCAATTGATTATGTTGCTTCAAAGAGTTCTGTTGAACGACAAAATGTGACTCCTACCGAATTGGTGATTTATTATGATGCTCCTGCAATAAGAGCAAATTTGGAGAGCACAATTTTGGATGTAAATGGGAAGAAAATGACCGATACGGTAGAACTTGCAAGCGAATTGCATAAATATGCTCCTGGAACCAATATAACTTTGACTGTTCTTGGGCAAAATAATGCTCCTTACGACCGAAATATTACTTTAGGACGAAATCCAGATAATCCTAATTTTTCTTGGTTAGGCATTGAATTTTATCCGGCACAAGATCAGGGCATTATAGCTCAATTTTATAGCACCTTGTCTTCATTTGACCGAAATCACGTTTATTATGCATCACAAATCGGTGATTTAGGTATCTTCATTTATGATTTATTGTGGTGGTTGGTAATTATCAGTATAAGTGTTGCACTCATCAATATGCTTCCAATGGGAATATTCGATGGAGGAAGATTCTTTTATATTACCGTGCTAGCAATAACGAAGAAAGAGAAAGTTGCAAAATGGGCTTTCAAAATTGCAACTTGGTTTTTCATATTTTTATTATTTTTAGTAATGTTCTTCTGGGTTTTGTATATTAGATAGAATCACAAATCAATCACGCCTTCTTTTGTAAGAGCAGCAAATCTTATTCCAACTGGGAAATTTATCAATGCAGAAATAAGGGCCATATGTTCCTTTCCATCACCTGATGCAATGGATAATGCAACTTCTGTTCCTGATATTTTTCCTTTGAGTCTTTTCTGAAATTCATCCCTCAAATCCTTTATTTTTTTGCTTAAATCAATCTTGACAAATTCTACTATCTCTTTTTTATCCTCTATTTTGAATTGTGAAGAATCATCTCCAAGAAGTATAACCTTTTCCCATTCCCCATGTTTAATTAAACCTGAAACTTGCCCCCCGCTTCCCTCTCCAGAAGATAACAATGCAACTAATTCCATTATTCAAAAAATTGAAAATGCTTTATAAGAATTATTGTAATTATGATGCAAGATTAAATTTATAAACCTAAAATAGCTGAGGTTTTTACCTAAGACTACATCATAGGGGTCTATATTCTGGACTTTCTGTGCATTATGTAGGAGGACAACACATGGCTGAAATAGAGAAAGATTTGCAAAAAGCTTTAGCTGAACTTCGAAAAGAAGAATCGAGAAAATTCAATCAGACAGTAGATTTAATTATAAATCTGCAAAAATTCGACCTGAAAAAGGAATCAGTCAATATGTTTGTTCAGATTCCTAATAAAATCAGAGACAAAAAAATCTGCGCTTTCTTAACTACAAAACATGCTGATTTGGACACAATTACAGAAGCTGATTTCAAAAAATATTCTGACAAAAAAGTTTTGAAAGGGTTGGAAAAGAGCTACGACTTCTTTATTTCACAGGCAATTTTAATGCCAAAAGTCGCAACTGTTTTCGGTAGAGTTCTTGGACCCTCCGGAAAAATGCCCTCACCCCAATTAGGAATTGTTCAGAGCGCAGAAGACAAGTCTATTCCCGAATTAAAAGACAAGATTAATCACAGCATGAAAATAAGGTCAAAAGAAGCAAGCATAAAATTGGGAATAGGAAAGCAGGATATGAAAGATGAACAGCTTGTTGAAAATATCATGACTATCTATAATGCTTTATTGAAAGTATTGCCAAGAGGAAGCGAAAACATCAGAAATATCGAAATAAAATTCACCATGACTAAACCTCAGAAAATACAAATAAGATGAAACACAAAACCCATGTCTCAAAGAGAAAAATCCTTGCTGTTAAGGAACTTACAAAATTAATGAAAGAAAACAAGACTGTTCTAATTGCATCAATAAAGAATATTCCCGCTTCACAATTTCAGGAAATTTGCAAAAAGTTAAGAGGCAAAGCCGTAATCAAAGTCCCAAAGAAGAATTTAATTGGAATGGTTCTTGAATCTGCAAAAGATGAGAACATGACTAAACTTAAAGGAAAGGTTGATGACAGTGTCGCAATTATATTCTCAAATTTAGACCCATTTGATTTGGCATTAGAGTTAATTCAAAGCAAGAGTTCAGTGCGAGCTAAAGCGGGTCAAATTTCTCCAGACAATATTGAAGTTCCTGCAGGACCAACAGACTTAGTTCCAGGACCCGCAATTAGTGAGCTTGGAGCACTTGGAATCCCAATCATGATTGACAAGGGTAAAATCAGCATCAAGGAAGCAAAAGTAATTGCAAAAATGGGAGAAAAGATTTCAAAGAGTGCTGTTGAAATCATGAACAAGCTGGATATCAAACCATTCAAGGTAGGATTTGTTCCTCTTGCGGCATTTGACATAAAGTCCAAAGAGTTATACTTAGAAATCAAATTAGACAAGGAAGGCACATTAAAGGATTTGAAGGAAGGATTCGGAAAAGCATTGGCTTTGGCTGTTGCAATCGGATATGCTTCAGAAGATACAATTTCATTCTTAATCAGAAAAGCAGTAGCTAATGAATCTGCAATTGAGAAATTAATCAATGTTCAGGAAATTAAATCCGGAGAAACAGAATAATGGAGTACGTATACGCAGCTCTTTTATTGCACAAGCTTGGAAAGCCTATCAACGACGAGCACATGAAGAAAGTGATTTCAGCTACAGGTATTGAAGCTGATGAATCAAAAATCAAGTCTGTCGTTGCCAGTTTAAAAGGCGTGGATATCGACCACGAACTTAAAAACGCAAGTTTAGTTGCAAACGCCCCAGCAGCAGAACATGTTGCAAAGGAAAAGAAAGAAGAGCCTAAAGAAGAGAAGAGAGAAAGCGCGGCAGAGGGTCTGTCTGCATTGTTTGGTTAAATTTATTTAGACGGACCTTTCAACTTAGTTGTACTCTCATTGCAACTAAATTTTTATAGGAAATAGTTCTTATAATTCTATGAGAAAATCACAAGTTTTTGGATTTATTTCTCTGGCAGCATTCGGGGCAATTTTATTTACTCCTTCAGGTACAAATTACTGGATATATGCCCTTGTTCTTGGACTTATTTTTGGCATCTTCTGGTTTGCAAAGAAAAAATCTTAAGTAATTTTATAAAACCCAATTAATTCGCTACTTCATGCCTCAGTAGCTCAGTTGGCAGAGCAATTGATTCGTAATCAATAGGTCGGGAGTTCGACTCTCTCCTGAGGCTTATAAAAATGTGGAGCCTATACAATAATTCAGAATTTCTCAAACCATTGAAATTCTCAAACGGGAAAACGCAGGAGGATGTCGTAAATGAAGTTCTCGGTTTGATTAAGCAAGGAACAAGAGTTATTTTCATAAGAGGAATGTGCGGAACAGGAAAAAGTGCGATTGCTTTGAACATAGCAAAAGATTTGGGAAAGACATCCATTATTGTTCCGGGAAAAAATCTTCAGAATCAATACAAGAAAGATTATGAGAATGGGAAATATTTGCTGAAAGACAATAAAGAAAGATTGAAGATAAGTGTCATAACCGGAAGGAATAATCATGAATGCGCTTTCATTAAAGATAAAGAATTTTCAATACCAGAAATCAAGCGGGAGATAAATTCCAAACTTAATGATATTTTTGAATTCAAGAGAGAAGAAATTGAAAATAAAAAGAGACGGGACAAATCAGCCGATAATCAGGATATTCCATGCAAGATAGAAATTAAAGAAAAGAACTGGAACAAGATAATTGAATATCTAAAGAAAAATAAAAATATCAATCTGAAAAATATAGATCAGATAAGCGACATAAAAAGACCGCCACTCGCCAGTGTCTGTCCTTATTGGTCACCGGTCCTTCCTGAAATTTATGATTTGAAAAATCTTGATTGTAGAAACAAAAGGACTTACATGGGATTGGATAATACAAAATTTGTAATCTATCAGAGAAAACCTGGTTGCAGTTTTTATGAGCAGTTTAATTCTTACATTGATTCAGATGTTATCGTCTTTAATTCATTGAAATACAAATTAGAAACCGCGCTGAAAAGAAAGCCGGTTACCGAAGCCGAAATTGTTGACGAATGTGATGAATTTTTGGACAGTTTTACAAATCAGAGGAATATCAACATTGAACGACTGCAAAGTTCATTGGTAAAATTCGCGGGAACAAGCGAAGGCTCAATGGAAGTTATTGAAGATATCAGCAATATTATTGGCTATATCAAAGTCAATAAGCAAGTAAATGAAAACCTCGATACAGTTATCCCTCTAAAGAAAACAGGAATTTATGATTTGATAAGAATATTTTTGGATTCAGAAGCATTGGTTAACGAATTGGATGAGGAAAGCTATCTTTTTGAAATTGAAGAAACCGCGAGAATGTTTGAGGATTTTCTTGATGAATCTTATGTTATTTATTCAAGAAAAGAAGGAACATTAATTGCAAGCATTGTCACCACAAATCTTTCAAAAAAATTCAAAGAGATGCTTGACAAAAATAAAATTCTTATTTTGCTTTCTGGGACATTGCATACTGAAAAGATTATGAGGGAAATATTTGGACTTGATGATTTTAAAATTATAGACGCAGAAACTGAACAGCCAGGGGAGATAGATATTCTCAGAACCGGGTTGGAATTTGATTGCAAATATGATAATTTCAAAAGTGGAAAGTTCTCCAGAGGAGATTATCTAAAAGCTCTTGACAAGTGCGTTGAAATTGCAAAGAAGCCGACACTGATCCATGTCAGCGCATTTACGGATTTGCCCTCTGAATTCGAAATAGAGGATTTGAATCTCAAAAACTTGACAAGCAGAGAAAATTTGAAAGAAATTCAGGAAGAAGATAAAGGAGGAATAATGATTGACAAATTCAAGAATGGAGACATAGATGTTTTATTCACGACTAAATGTGCAAGAGGAGTTGATTTCCCCGGAGAGCAGTGCAATAGCATCGTATTCACTAAGTACCCTAATCCTAATCCCTCCGAGCCGTTCTGGAAAATATTAAATCAGACAAATCCAAATCAATATTGGGAATTTTACAGAGACAAGGCAAAAAGAGATTTACTGCAGAAAGTTTATAGGGGATTAAGGTTCAAAGAGGACCATGTTTATCTTTTAAGCCCAGATGTTAGAGTATTGAAAGAGTTTGAATATTAAATAACAACATTGATGTTAACCATAGGTATCGTCAAGACTTTTTATAATTTAATATCTCTTTTAATAATATATAAAATAAAACTTAATAAGTGTTTTTATTAAGAATATAAACGCCCCCGCCAGGAATCGAACCTGGAGGCTCAAAGAGCCCGGTTCTCAAGACCGGTGCAATACCATTATGCGACGGAGGCCTTTTGTTAAATTTTAGAATAAGAATGCATTAAAAAAGCTTTGGAATTATTTGTGTCCAAATATTCTCTTCCAGAAAGGCTCTTTGAACTTTACCTGCTTGTTATTTTCATCGTAGACTTTGTAAGTTATTTTTGGCTTTTCTTTTTCAAATTTTGCCTTGTCCTCATCGGATAATTCTTTTATTGCTTGTTTCATTGCCCTATCAATAACCGTGTCTGAATATCCCTGCCCAAGCAAAGCCCATCTCAGAGATTCTTCTTTATATCCTTTAGAAAGTGTTCTCTTCAAATGCTCTACAAATTCCTTCCTATAGCCTTCTGCCATTAAAAAGCGAGATATTAGAAGTTTAAAAATTTAAGTAATTATTCTTCAGGTTTTATCAACGTACCAGAGAATCTTTTATTTTTATAAATTTCAATGAAGATTATCAAATAAGCAATTATCAAAGGACCGAGAACTAATCCAATTATTCCAAAAAAGACAAGCCCCCCTATAGTTCCAAGCAAAGCAAGCAACGAGTTCATTCTAGCTCTTTTCGAAATTACTATCGGTCTTAGTATATTATCAACAACTATTGAGGCAATACCAAAGATTACAACACCTAGGCTAGCAACATTATTTCCTGTCGCGAGAAGATAAACCGCCATAGGTATCCAGACTATCGATGGACCGACAATCGGCAGAACTCCTGCGACTATTGCTAAAATCATAAATAATAATGCACTTGGAGCTCCGAACAAGAAAAATCCTAATCCTGCAACCAAACCCTGAACAAAACCGATTATAATCTGCCCATAGAGCACAGAAATTGTAACGTCCTTTGTTGCTTTCAAAAGTCTTTCCTGAACATCTTTTGAGAAAGGAAGAATTGTTTTAAGGTATTCAATAAATTCGCTTTTATCTCTTATTGTAAAAAAGAAAGTGAACAAGACAACAGTCAATTGCAATAAGGTTGTTGGAATATTTATTAAGAAGTTTGAAACTGTATTTACCATTCCCGAGGTGAGATTTGTTATGAATGAATGAAGCACGGAATCAATTTGTGCTGTTAGGGCATCAGAACTTGCCAAGGAGGGGAATAGCTTATCCAAGATTGTGACAAAATCTATCTGCTGAGCGAAAGTGAATATCTTTATTGCCTGACCGACGATAAATGGAATGAGAAAGATTAACGGAACAACTATAACTATAATCAGGAGAATTGTAATAAGAATTGCAGTCCAATTTTTTGACTTAAGTTTCTTATACAAAAGATTATACAAAGGAGCAAAAATAAATACCAAGATGAACCCAAAGATTATTGAAAATAATATCGGTTTCAGTAAAAGAAATGCCAAAATAGACAATAATATCAAGACAGCAGCGACAACAATATCATTAAGATAATTCTTTTCCATCTTTTGTATTCTTAAAAGAAGTCGCAAATTTATAAAGGTTTTTAGATAAAATTTAAAAGAGAAGTTTTACAATAAGTGATATGAATTTCATAGAAAAGATTTTTTTAAACAAATCAGACTCCCTCGTTCATCTGCAATTTCAAAAATACAGCCGAGGAACCTTCCCCTACAAGGCTTTAATCAGCGCGAAAAAAATAAGAAATAAATACACTATCTTTACTGATGCAGAATTTGCAAATGAACTTGTAAGAGAAAATGCGGTAAAATTGGGAGAGAAGAAAACAAAAATAACGGGTTCAGTCATTTCAACAAGCGATTTAACCGGAAAGCTGGATTTCAAAACCAAGAAGCAATTCCAAGGAGTAAAGAACTATTCAATTGACAAGGACATGAGCGGTGAAGAAATTTTGAAATTGCTTAATGAATTCCCAAAAGCCTTCTTTGCATTAAGTTTCAAAACAGATGATACCGAGCTTAAAATAAAGCCAAAAGCTCCGAAATCCGGAAAGCCGAAAAACAAAGAGGATGGAGAACAAAAGGTAAATTTCTGCAAGGTCATTACAACTGATGCTGCTATTGGAAAGGGGTTTGTATTTGAAAAAGAGGATTTCAAAAAAGCAGACATAAAACACACTTATGTTATAGAAAGTATAGAGGTTCCAGAATCTTTGAAGAAGTCGGAAGATTTCCTGTTGGTTCGAGAAGAATCGAAGAGAAAGGGCAAAATTATACGGGAAGCGAATATTGATGGCGAGAAGATGAAGAAGGAAGTTAATTTTGAAGCTTAAAAAAGATAAAGATTACAACATCACAAGATTTATAAGAATATTTACAAAAGTTAGGTTATGATAGTAACATTAACCCCTAAGATTTTAGAGGAAACACTACAAAAAGCAAGGACATCGCCCAGAAAAAGGGCAATTTATTGTTTCCATCAGCCGGATGAAGTTCTTCAAAGAATGATCAATGCTGGCCTGTCTGATACTTATTTTCAGCCACATAAACATGAAAACCCGGATAAGATTGAATTATTTTCAATTCTCTACGGGAAAATGGCTATTTTTACCTTTAATGACGTTGGAGAAATAGAACAAAAAGTTTTACTCGAGGAATCCGGAAAAGATAGGATAGTCGAAATTCCTCCGAGAACCTGGCATGGTGTTGCAGTTATATCGCCAGAAGCAGTAGTCTATGAAATTATTGAAGGAAAATATGATTCTTTAACCCACAAAGATTTTGCACCCTGGGCTCCGGCTGAAAACAGCCCGGAGGCTCCCCGATATCTGGAATGGTTAAAGTCTTTTTCGCCTTAATTGAATCTCTTCCTCCTTCACCGAACAATTTATAAATCAATTTTTCTCTAAGAATATATTCCAGGGTAAAGTAAAATGTTCTTCGCTACAATAATGAGAAATGCCTACAGCAAGAAAACCAAGAAGCGGAAGTTTGCAATTTTGGCCCAGAAAGCGAGCCAATAAATTCTTACCTAGTGTTAACTGGAGCACAATAAAAAAAGATTCTACGAAAGGACTTAGAGGATTTATATGCTACAAGGCAGGAATGATTTCTGGATTCGTTCTTGATAATACTCCTGATTCTATGACTAAAGGAAAGAAAATAATTGTTCCTTTAACAATCCTTGAATGCCCAAAAAATAAGATTTTCTCAGTAAGATTCTACAAAAACGGAATTGTTGCTAAAGAAGTTCTTGCAAAGAATCTTGACAAAGAATTAAAGAAAGTAGTAAAGCTTCCTAAAAAAGAAACTAATCATGAACATCTTGAGCATGCCAATGAATATGATGATGTCAGAGTTATCATCTTCTCTGTTGTTAAAACTACAGGAATCAAAAAAACGCCTGATTTGAGTGAAGTTAGTCTGGTTGGAAGTCTTGAAGACAAGATTAATTTCATCAAAGCAAATCTTCACAAAGAAATTTCTGCTCTTGATATTTTCGAGAGAGGAAAATTAATTGATTTAAGAGGATTGACAAAAGGAAAAGGATTGCAGGGACCTGTTAAGAGATTTGGAATTACATTAAAATCACACAAATCAGAAAAGGGACAAAGAAGACCAGGAAGTTTAGGCCCATGGCATCCAGCAAGAGTTACTTTCAGAGCACCAATGGCAGGACAGCTTGGAATGTTCACAAGAGTTGTTTATAACAATAAGATAGTTGATTTGGGAAATTCAGAAAAAACGGTTTTCAAGAACATCAAGAATTTCGGCGACGTGAAAACAGATTACATTCTTGTAAGAGGTTCTGTTTCAGGACCAGCAAAAAGACAGCTATTAATTACTCCTTCTTTCAGAGAAACTAAAAAACAGGCTAAGAAAGATTTCCAGCTTTTGGAGTTAAGATGAAAAATTTAGACACTATACCAATGATGTTGAACAGGCAAGGAGTTTATGTAATAGATAGAAAAGCATATGTAAAAATGGCTTCTTCAAAAACAGATGATGATGCAATGAATAGTGATGAATTAGATGAGCTACTATTTACTAATACATACAATAATAAGTATGAGAGACAAAAAAAAGCAGGTTCAGGAATCCATATTAATACTTTTGAGGGCATTATGAAACTATTCAGGGTTCATACCGTTGAGAGTGTTGCAGCAGATATTCTTAAAGAAAGAGTTAAAAGGAGATATTACACACAATGAAAACACATTTATTAGATAATCAGGGAAAAAGCATAAAAGAAATTGACTTGCCTAGTTTCTTCTCTGCAAGAATAAGAGAAGACCTTGTTGCCAAGATACTTGAAGCTAAAAAGAAAAAGCAGCCGTATTCACCTTCACCCGTCGCTGGAAAGCAGCATGCAGCAAGAGGAAAAGTTAATCATAGAAGACATGTATGGAGAAGCGGTTATGGAAGAGGTGGTTCCAGAATTCCAAGAAAAATCATGTCTAGAAGAGGAACGCAATTCAATTGGGTAGGAGCAGAAGTTTCAGGAACAAGAGGCGGAATGAGAGCGCATCCTCCGCATATTTTGTCAATGATGGAGCTTCCAAAGATAAACAAAAAAGAAATGAAGATTGCATTACTGTCTGCATTAAGTTCAACTGCAAGTGTTGAAGAATTGAAAAAGAAATACAGCACACTCCGCGAAGAAAAAATTGAGCATCAGTTGCCTTTGATAGTTTCTGATTTGAAATTCGGCAAAACAAAAGAATTAATTTCGAGCCTTAAAAAAATACTTGGAAAGCAACTTTTCGAAGTCGGCTTGCAGAAAAGAAGTGTAAGAAGCGGAAAAGGAAAAGCAAGAGGAAGAAAATACAAGAAAAGCGCAGGATTACTTATCGTAATCGGCAATGAAGAGAAATTAGAGATGAACGGTTTTGATATAAGAAAGGCTAACAGCGTCGACCTTGCAGATTTGGCAAATGGCGGATTGGGCAGATTAACATTGTATACTGAAAAAGCAATTAAAGATCTTGAAGTGAGAATCAAATGATTGAACAAAGTTCGACACAAATACAAAACTGGAGTTTTGCATAATGAAAAATAAAACTGAAAACAAAATGGATATATTGCAAATGAAACCTTTGGTTACTGAGAAAGCTGTTATGATGATTGAAGCACAGAATGTTTTAACTTTCAAAATGGGAATTGGCGCGACAAAAGAACAAATCAAGAAAGAAGTTGAAAGTTTGTTTGATGTTAAAGTTGAAAAAATTAGAGTTATGATTAGAAGCAGCAATAAATACGCTTATGTGAAATTAAATTCAAAGCATCCTGCAATTGACATTGCGACGAAGCTAGGGTTGATCTAATGGGTAAAAGAATTATTTCACAGGCACGAGGACATGGAAGTCTTTCATATAGAGTTAAAAGACAATCATTCAAATATAAAATCCAATATCCAAATCAGATTGATGGTGATGGTGTTGTCTTAAAATTGCTTAATTCTCTTGGACATTCTGCTCCTTTAGCAAAGATAAAATATGACAAAGGAATTTTCTTTATGCCTGCATTCAAAGGGATGATTGAAGGTCAGACAATTCATTTTGGTAAAACGGAAAATAACAAACCCGGAGATATTCTAAGAATGAAAGACCTTCCGGTCAAAACACAGTTGTACTGTGTTGAGGCTCGTCCTGGAGATGGTGGAATATTTATCAAGACTGCAGGAAATTATGGAACAGTCAGCAGGATTATTGGAGAGAAAATATTTGTATTAATGCCTTCCAAGAAAGAAAGACAATTTGATCCCAACTGCAGGGCAGTATTAGGAATAATTGCAGGCGCAGGAAGACTAGACAAGCCGATTATTAAAGCAGGAAAACAACATTTTATTAAGAAGTCAAAAGGCGGAAGAATATGGCCGAGAACATCTGCTATCAAAGTCAACGCAATAGACCACTACTTCGGTTCAGGTAGAGGAAAGAATCCAAAGAGCAAGATTGCAAAGAGAAATGCTCCTCCTGGAAGAAGAGTTGGACATTTGAGACCTAAGAGAACAGGTAGGAAGAAATAACCATGGCAAAAGAAGAAACGAATATAATTGAAGTAAAGAAAAAAGAATTCATGTTTAGAGGCAAGAGCCTCGATGAATTGAAAGCATTAGAAGTCAGAGAATTTGCCCAATATCTCAAATCAAGACAGAGACGAGCAGCATTAAGACAGTTCAATGAAATAGAAAAGTTCATTGCAAGATCGCAAAAGAAAATTTCAAAGAACAAGCAGGTCAAGACTCATAGCAGAGATTTAGTAATTGTCCCAAAAATGGTTGGCATGAGAATTAGCATTCACACTGGAAAAGTCTTTGAGCCGATTGAAATAACAGGAAACATGCTCGGACACAGACTTGGAGAATTTGCATTGACAAGAACAAAGGTCAAGCACGGAAGTGCAGGTGTTGGAGCAACTAAAGGAAGTAAATCAAAATCCAAGAAATAAAAATGACAACAATAACACAACCAAAGATACAGAAGTTAGAAACGTTAGAGGATTTAGCCTTGCTTTTACGGGGAGATGTTGTTCAGATAGAATGTAACGGCGAACAATTAAAAGCATTTTATTGCGGGTCAATTGGATCTTTTTACGATTTTGCAGTCAGAGATGTTGATTTAAAAGATGGAAGGAAATCTATTCGACATTTGGCAGTCAACAGAGCAAATAATGCGAGTGATATTTCAATTGAAGATGGAAATATAAGAATTAGAAAGAAAATTTTAGATAAATCTTATTGGCCATCAGAGCAAAACTATTATTTTTTTAATACTGCATTAATGGAGGCCGGAATATAACATGGCAGAACACGAACATAAACACGAAGAAAAAGAAGAAACTAAGAAACAGGTAATCGAAGATATAGAGAGGAGCGGAGTCCCGGAAAAAATTGCAGAGAAAGAAGAGAAAATAGATGAACAAATAGAAAAGAAACTCGAGAAAGCTAAGCCTGAAACTGCAAAAGAAGCTAAGAAAGAAACAAGAAAGCCTAAGAAAGAAGCAGTTGTGAACTCATTCAATGCTCACCTTTCAACAAAGACAAGCTCTTATGTTTGCAAGTTCATCAAGAATAAAAGCATTGAAGATGCAATCAGCGATTTAGAATTAGTCATTGTACAAAAGAAAGTTGTTCCAATGAAAGGAGAGATACCTCATAGAAAAGGAAAAGGTATAATGTCAGGAAGATATCCAAGAAATGCTGCTGAACATTTCATCGTATTGCTAAAAACTTTGAAAGGAAATTCAAACGTGAATGGAATTGAAGAACCAATCATCGTTGAAGCTGTTGCAAATCTTGGAGAAAGACCATTCGGAAAGTTTGGTGCAGTCAGAAGAAAGAGGACACATATAAGAATAGTCGCCAAAAATAAAATAAAGAAACAGGAGAAAAATAAATAATGGAAGAAAAAAACGTAGTAAAATTCAAGAAAGATGAATTTGCAATCAAGGAATTTGTAAAGAGCTCAGTTGGTAGAGGAAAAGTCAGCAGAGTTCAAATAGAGTACACCCCCGTCGGAGAAAAGATAATTATCTCTACACATAAAACCGGTTTGGTTATCGGCAGAGGCGGAGAAAGAATTGATGAATTGACAAGAATATTGAAAACAAAATTCAAATTGGAAAACCCTCATCTTGAAATAGAAGAAATCAGGCATCCTGAATTTGATGCTCAAATAACTGCTGATGAAATTGCATTAGGATTAGAAAGATTTGGTCCTTTGAGATTCAAGGTAATTGCATACAGAACTTTGCAAAAAATAATCGAGGCAAAGGCTCTCGGTGCTGAAATCAGATTGAGTGGAAAGCTTCCTGGCGCAAGAGCAAAGTCATGGAGATTCGCTCAAGGTTATTTGAAGAAAACCGGAGAAAGTGCAAAAGTAGTCGATAGAGCACAATCAAGAGCAGAAACAAGACCGGGAACAGTTGGAGTAAAGGTTGGAATCATGGCTCCCGATGCAAAAATTTATGATAAAATCATAGTCAATGATGAATTAATTGAAAAGCTAAGGGCTAATGCTCAATTCAAAGAAGAACCAATTAAAACAAAGAAACACAGCAAAAAATGAAATCAAAAGAATTCAAGAATATGAATGCTGAAGAAAGAGAACACAAAATCAAAGAATTAAAATTAGAATTGGTAAAGTCAAAAGTTAATGCTTCCAAGGGCGGAAGTTCAAAAATAAAAAACATTAAAAGAACAATAGCCCAAATACTCACACTCAACAAATAAAATGAATATATGTCCAAAATGCGGATTGCCTTTAGAGGCATGCGTTTGTGAACAGATTGTTAAGGCCGGTCAGAAGATACGGGTGACCTTAGACAAGAAGAAGTACGGAAAAACCGTTACGATTGTCTCAGGTTTCGACAAAGGCGTGGACGTCAGAAAGGTTGCAAAAGACCTGAAGAACGAACTTGCCTGCGGCGGAACTTTCGAGGGGAATTCCGTAGAGCTTCAGGGAGATCACCTACGAAGGATAAAACCTATCCTTGAAAAGATGGGCTTTAACATAGAGTAAACAAACAAAAACAGACGACAAAACGAAATGGAAACAAAAATGAAAGAAACAAAGAAAATGAAATATCCCGAAATAGTCGGAGCTGACTGTCATGATGTCAATTGCCCATTCCACGGAAAATTAAGCGTCCGGGGAAGAGGGTTCAATGGTGTCGTGATTAGCAAGTCGCATAAAAGAATTGCAATTGAATTTGAAAGAACAATCTACGTAAGAAAATATGAGAGGTATGCAAAACTCAAGACAAAGATTCATGCAAGACTTCCTCTGTGTATTGAAAAACAGGTCAACGTAGGAGATTTTGTAAGAATTGAAGAATGCAGACCCTTAAGTAAAATTATACATTTTGTAGTTACAAATAAAATCATGTTAGGAGAACAAAAACAATGAAAGCAATAGGAGCGAGAGCAACAAGAAGCCTGAACCAAGGTTCAATGGTAATTGCAGCAGACAATAGCGGAGCAAGAATTGTAAGAATTGTTTCTGCCAAGAGATGGAAAGGTTCAAAGGGAAGACAGACAGCTGCAAAAATCGGCGACTGGGTAAAAGTTAGCGTAAGAAAAGGCCTTCCAGACATGAGAGGAAAAGTATTTGATGCAATAGTCATAAGACAAAAGAAATCGTACAGAAGATTCAATGGGGAGAGAATCGCATTTGAAGACAATGCAGTCGCACTCTTGAAAGATGAAAAAGGAAATCCTAAAGGAACGCAAATCAAGGGGCCTGTTGCAAGAGAAATCATGGAAAGATGGCCACAGGTAGCTAAAATTGCGTCAACGGTATATTAAAATGAAAATAAAATTTAAGAAAAGTTGGAAAGCGAGCTCGCAACCTCGAAAGCAGAGGAAGTATGTAGCTAAAGCTCCTCTTCACATAAAGAACAAACTTGTAAGCGCAAATCTTTCAGAAGACTTGAGAAAGAAGCATAACATGAGAAATATTACTCTTAGAAAAGGCGACAGTGTCCTGATAATGAGAGGAAAATTTAGAGGAAAGAAGGGTAAAGTTACAAAAATCTTATTGAAGACTTCAAAAATCATAATTGATGGAATCCAAATAAAAAAGAAAGATGGCTCAAAAGTTGATGTCAAGATGGAACCTTCAAACTTACAAATACAGGAATTGAATATGGAAGATAAACGAAGAATTAAAAAGCAGAACAATACAGATGGTTCCTCACCTCCAAAAACAAATCAAGTAAAAACAGAATCTAAGGAGAAAAAGTAAAATGCACCTAAAAAGACAACAGAGTCCAAAAAGCTGGCCTATTGAAAGAAAAGGAACAACTTACTTAGTCAGACCTAAATATAGCATTGACCAAGGTGTTCCAATTTTGATTGCAATAAGAGACATGCTTAAATTTGCCAAAGACAGAAGAGAAGTCAAGAAGGCGCTAAATTCAAGACAAATCTTGTTAAATCATAGGGCTGTTTTTGATGACAGAGATAATGCAGTTCTATTAGACGTTATAACAATTGTTCCTCCTGAAGGAAGCAACTTGTCCGAAAAAAATTACAGGGTATTAATGGGAATGAACAAGAAATTCGAATTGAAAGAAATTAATAAACAAGAATCAGAACACAAGACTGCCAAAGTTATCAACAAAACTACATTGAAAGGAAAGAAAACGCAGATTAATCTCAGCGATGGAAGAAATTTTATTTCAGATTTAAAATGCAAAACAAATGATTCTGTTCTTGTTAACTTGAAAAGCAAGAAAATAGAAAAATGTGTTCCAATGAAGAAAGATGCAAAAGCGATTGTTTTCGCGGGAAAGCACGCTGGAGAAGAAGGAGTTATAAAAGAAATTGATGAAGAGAAGAGCATGGCAAAATTGGAAAGCAATGGCGAAATGATTAATATTTTAATTAAACAAATTATGGTGCTAGAATGAGTCAAAATATGCGTGAAATAAAAATTGAGAAGGTCGTAATCAGTGTAGGTGGAACTGAAGACAAGTTAGAGAAGAACACAAAACTGATTGAATTGCTTACAGGAAGAAAAGCCGCAAAAATGAAAACAAGAAAAAGAATTCCAACCTTGAATGTTAGACCAAACTTAAATGTTGGTTCAGTCATAACAATCAGAAGAGATTTTGACGCATTGTTAAGAAGAGTCCTAGTAGCGATTGATAATAAAATAAGAAAAAAACAAATCAGCGAGAATACCTTCTCCTTTGGAATCAAAGAATACATTGAAGTTCCAGGACTTGAATATCAAAGAGAATTGGGAATTACCGGATTTGATGTCACACTCACATTCGCAAGAGCGGGAAAAAGAATCCAGCTCAGAAGAATTAGAAATAAGAGTCTCCCTAAAAAACAAAGAATCAGCAAGGAAGAAATAATTAAATACATGGAAGAGAAGTATCAAACGAGGTTCATATAAAATGACCGCAAGTGATTGGAGAAAAGTTTTGAAACAGCTCAAGGACAAGCCTGTTGTAATGGACAAATTCATAAGGCACAACAAGCCTAAAGTAAGAAAAAATGGAATCGCATTAAACAAATGTGAAAGATGCGGGAGATTCGGGGCACATATAGGTTCATACGGATTAAATTTATGCAGACAATGCTTCAGAGAAGTAGCTGTTGACATTGGCTTCAGAAAATACTCATAAAAATGGCACAAGATATAGTAGCAGACGCATTGAACATGATAAGGAACGCCAAGAAGGCAGGAAGAGATAACGTCAAGATTGATAGAATCTCTAACCTCTTAATTGAAATTCTGAAAATCATGAAAGAGAAAGAAGCAATCAAGAGATACAAAATTGACAGCAAGAACAGAAGTGTTGAAGTTGTTTTCGGCAATTTCATCGAATGCAAATCAATCAAGCCAAGATTCACAGTAAACAAAGACCAAATTGAAAAATACAGAAAAAGATATTTGCCCGCAAGAAATATTGGAACAATAATCATCTCAACTAACAAGGGCTTGATGAGCCATGAAGAAGCGATGGAGAAGGGAGTCGGAGGAATCTTAATCTCCTACTTTTATTAAAATGAAGAAAGAAATGTCACAAAAAATAGAAATTCCGGAAAACACGGAACTTATCTTAGAAGGAAGTATCATAATAATCAGAGGTTCTCAGGGAGAAACCAGAAGAAAACTTGATTTGAAAGAACTGGAAATTCACAAAGAAGGCAATCATTTGACTATAAGCTGCAAGAAAGCAACTAAAAAAGAAAAGAAAAGAATCAATACCGGAATTGCGCATATAAGGAATATGATTAAGGGTGTTTCAAAGAAATTTGAATACCAAATGAAAATATGCTTCTCTCACTTCCCAATCACTGCCGAAGTAAAAGGCAATGAATTGATTATCAAAAATTTCCTTGGAGAGAAACAGAATAGAAAATCAAAGATTCCAGAAGGAGCAGAAGTCAAGGTAGACAAAGAATTCATAACAATAGAGTCTGTAAACAAAGAAATTGCGGGACAGACTGCTGCAAACATAGAAACAGCAACAAAAATCAGAAATAGAGATAAGAGAGTTTTCCAAGATGGAATTTTCATAATAAATAAGGCGGGCAAAGAAATATGACTGCAAAATTTTTGAGAAGGGGCTGGGAAAGATATTCGAAGACAGGACTTAGAAGAAAGAACAAGCAAGTTTGGAGAAGACCTCATGGAAGAGATAACAAGATGAGAGAGAAAAGAAAAGGATATGGTCCTGTTGTCAGCATTGGTTACAGAGGAGAAAAGGTTTTGAGAGGAAAAATAGAAGACAAAAATGTTGTTATGATAAAGAATCTGAAAGACCTTTCAAAAGTCAAGAAAGGAGAAATTGCAATCATAGCAAAAGTCGGAAATAAGAAAAGATTGGAAATTGCCAAAAAAGCAAAAGCAGAAAACGTTCATATTCAGAATCTCAATTTAACTAAATTCCTCAAGGAAGCAAAATGAAATTAGATAAAAAGAAAGCAATTGCTGCAAGAGTTTTCGGAGTCGGCAAGAAGAGAATAATCTTCGTAGAACCAAGACTCGATGAAATCAAAGAAGCTATCACAAAAGAGGATATAAGAGCATTGAAAGAAGACGGCGCAATCATAATCAGGCCCATTAAAGCAAGAAGATCTGCCCCTAAGAGAAAAGTAAAAAGGGGTCCGGGAAATATCAGAAAGAAAGCCAGAAGCAGAAAGAGAGAGTACATCACAATCACAAGAAAGCTGAGAAAAGATGTTCAGGATTTAAAAAACAAAAAGCTTTTAACGAAGGAGCAAACAGTAGATATCAGGAAGAAAATAAGAAACAGATTCTTCAGAAGCAAGGCTCATCTAAAAGAATACGTTAACACACTAGAAAAATGAAAAAAGTATTTAATCGAAGACGAGAAGGAAAAACCGACTACGGCAAAAGAATAAAGTTGCTTAGCGGAGGCATTCCAAGAATTGTTTTTAGAAGAACAAACAGGTACATAATTGCACAATATGTAACTTCAAAGGAAGCAAAAGATACTATTGAAATCGGATTGACTTCAAAAAATCTTGAAAAGTATGGATGGCCCAAAGAAATGGAGGGGAGCTTGAAATCAATTACCGCTGCTTACTTAACAGGTTTCCTTATGGGAAAAAAGATTTTGAAAGAAAAAAAGGAAAAGCCAATCTTCGATATTGGAATGACCTCTTCAGACCACAAAACAAGACCTTATGCTTTCCTTAAAGGACTTATCGATGCAGGATTAAAACTCAGCCATGATGCGAAGATATTTCCCGAAGCAAACAGAATCAAGGGAGAACATATGAAAAAAGATTTTTCATCTTCATTTGAAAAAATTAAATTGAATATTGAAAAAGATTAATGGCAGAAAAAATCAGTAGAAAAACAGAAATTAAGAAAGAAGATTATGATTCACCTGTAGCTGAAGCTGCGGAAAAAATAATAGAAAAAGACATAAATGCGGGAGAAATGGAATTGGAAGAAGAAATAGAGAAAGAATTGGAAGGAAAAGCTTATGTTGCTCCTAAAGAAACATCAATAAGAAATGAATTTTTATCTTGGACTCCAAAAACAAAATTAGGGAGAGAAGTCAAAGAAGGAAAAATAAAGAATATTGATGAAATTCTTGACAGCAATCAAAAGATTCTCGAGGATAAAATTGTTGATTCCTTGATGAATTTGAAATCGGATTTAAGCTCGGTAGGACAATCAAAAGGAAAATTCGGCGGAGGAAAAAGAAGAGCCTGGAGACAAACTCAAAAGAAAACAAAGGAGGGAAACGTTCCAAATTTCTCTGCATTGGCAATTGTCGGTGATGAAGATGGGCATATTGGAGTTGGCGACGGAAAAGCCAAAGAAACTTTGCCTGCAAGAGACAAAGCTGTAAGAAAAGCCAAACTTAATTTGATAAAAATCAGAAGAGCTTGCGGAAGTTTTGACTGTTCCTGTTCTGAAAAACATTCAATTCCTATGAAGGTTATTGGGAAGTCGGGAAGTGTTAGAGTTATCTTGATTCCAGCGCCTCAGGGAACAGGATTAGTAGTCGCAGATGAATTAAAAAAGGTTTTGAGACTTGCGGGTATTAAAGATGTTTATAGCAAGACATTTGGCAAACAGCAAACAACATTCAATTTAGTTAAAGCATGCATGAATGCATTGGAGAAAACAAACGCAAAATGATGTGCCTTATAAGAATCAGGGGAGAAGTTAATTTGAAGAGAGACGTAGAGGAAACCCTGAACAGATTAAGAATCAGAAGAAAATATTCATGTGTAGTTATTGCTCATCCAAAAGCGGAGCAATTGGGTATGGTCAAAAAAGTCAAAGACATGATTGCATTTGGAGAAATAACTGAAGG
Organism: Candidatus Woesearchaeota archaeon; assembly: GCA_964544395.1. Taxonomy (GTDB): domain Archaea; phylum Nanobdellota; class Nanobdellia; order Pacearchaeales; family GW2011-AR1; genus JAKLIN01. Next base: position 43,486 of record CAZJAO010000002.1, on the reverse strand, counting down.
TCAATTTGAGAAACTTGTGGAAAAGAGGGGGCAGCTTGTAGATAAGACAAAGAAAATTAATGCTAAAGAAGTCGCAAAAGAAATTGAGAAGGGGAAAAAATATGAAGAACTGAACTTGAAGCCTTTCTTTAGATTGCATCCGCCACGAGGAGGAATCAAGAGCAAATATCATTATCCCGAAGGAGTTTTAGGAAATCACAAAGAAAAAATAAATGAATTATTGGAGAGAATGTTATGATAAAGACACATAGAAAAAGAAAGACCGGAAAGTACAGAGGAAAGCGAGCCGGAACTTATGGATGGGGAGCAAGAAAGAAGCATAAGAAAAGCGGGCATAGAGGAGGAAAAGGAATGGCCGGAACAGGTAAGAGAGGAGACCAAAAGAAAACATTAGTTCAGGCACTTTATGGAAATGATTATTTTGGAAAACAAGGAATCACAAGCAAAGGAACAAAGAAAGACAAGGCAAACAAAATCAACTTAAGAGACATTGAAATGAATCTTGATAACTTTATTGCCAAAGGAATCGCTAAGAAGACTGCAAGAGGAATTGAACTTGATTTAAGCTCTTACAAAATTTTGGGGGATGGAAATATAAAGAACAAATTTTTTATAAAATCAATGAGTGCGTCAAAAGCTGCAGAAGAGAAAATTAAAAAAAGCGGTGGCGAGATTTTTATAAAGGAAAACGCTGATAATAAAGAGATATAAAATGGATTTTAGAGGGATTCTCAAATTTATTCCTGAAATCAAATCTCCCGAAGAGAAAAAACTTAGCTTCGGAGAAAAAGCAAAGTGGACTATTATTGTTCTTCTTTCATTCTTTATACTTACTAACATTCCCCTTTTCGGATTGTCTGCTAATGCTTTGTCAAGATTCCAATATCTTGCTATAATTCTTGGAACAAATTTCGGAAGCATAATCTCATTGGGTATTGGACCGATTGTCATGGCTTCTGTTATCCTGCAACTGCTTGCAGGTTCGGGAATCTTGAATATAGATACAACAAATCCTGAAGGAAGAAGATTTTTCCAGGGACTTCAAAAAATGTTAACATTCTTCTTCATAATATTTGAAGCAATAGTTTACGTTTTAATGCAAGGACTTCAGGCGGCTCCAGGGTTTGCCTGGCTTGTAATATTCCAGCTTATCCTCGGTGGAATTGCAATCTATTACATGGATGAATTAGTCGGCAAATGGGGACTGGGACAGGGAATAAGCTTGTTCATTGCAGCAGGAGTTTCATGGAGATTAATAACAAGCTCATTACAATTCATAGACCAGCAGGGAAGAAATTGCTTGCTTAATTTCTCTACAGTTCCTTGTTCAGGAAAGATTCTGGTTTTGATACAATCGCTAATCACAAAACAGAATGTAGAATTAATTTCTGCAGCAGCTGCAATTGCTGTAACGGTCGGGATATTCTTATTGGTTGTGTGGGCACAAAGTCTGAAAGTTGAAATTCCTTTATCCTTTGGAAGAATAAGAGGATACACAGTCAAGCAGCCATTAGCTTTCTTCTATGCTTCTGTTATTCCAGTTATTTTAACAGCAGCCTTGGTTGCGAATGTACAACTCTTCGGGGGAATCTTTGAAAATGCAGCAACAGCATGCCTATCTGGAGGAACCTGTACGGGACTTGCCCGATTTGCGTCTCATTTTACCTTCCTGGGACATTTCGTGCAGGGACAGGCTGTTTCAGGATTTGCATTCTGGATTGGCTCTACAAATATTCTTGATTTACTCATTAGAGGAGGTTTCTTGCCCCAATACATATTGCAAGGAATTATCCATGCAATATTCTTCATGGCTTTCTCAACGCTATTTGCAGTATTCTGGGTTAAGACCTCTGGAATGGATGCAAAGGCACAGGCACATAAGATTGCAGCTTCCGGATTGCAGGTTGCAGGATTCAGGCAGGATGAAAGAGTCTTAGAAACAATCTTAGATAGATATGTCATGCCTTTGACGGTAATGGGGGGAATAGCAATTGGACTTCTTGCTTCTGTTACAGATTTAATGGGGGCTTTAGTTTCAGGAACATCAATCTTACTGGTAATCATGATTACAAATCAGTTCTACCAGAGCATTGCACAACAGCATCCGGAAATAATTAATCCTTCCTTAGGAAGATTTGTTAAGGGATAAGTCAACTTTTAAAAACCAACCTGCTTAGATAATAACATGAGCAAACAAGGAAGTTATGCGCCGCTTTTTATCATTATGGCTCTGTCCATTTTGATTGCGGGTTTCTGGAATCAAATTCCATATCTTAAATCATCAATTGATTGGGCACTTAATCCAACTGCAGGATGGCTTTTAGGCTGGAACACAACAGTCGGAATGCTTATCGTTGTTTTCATAATTTCTTTAATCTCAATAATCGCACAGAAATATGCAACAGACCAAAAACAACTTAGAGAATTGAAAAAAGAACAAAAGACTATGCAAGAGGAATTGAAAAAAGTCAGAAATGATCCTGAAAAATTTCTGGAACTTCAGAAAAAGCAAATGGCATCAGTTCAGCAGACTTTTTCAAAAACAATGAAGTTAAGCACCAGAGCAATCTTATTTACAGGTGTTCCTTTTATTTTGCTATTCAGATGGTTTAATGATTACTTCACAGTCAATCCTTACACATTTTTGGGCTTCCTTCCTTGGTTTTGGTTTTATCTGATATTTACACTGATATTCACAGCAATTCTAAGAAAAGTCCTTGATGTAGTTTAGGGAAAGTTTAAAAGCAAATTAATTTCTTAAAAATATGGAAAATCAGGAAATAGTTTTTCAATTGAGTATGCTTGAACAGCAATTGCAGCAACTTCAGCAGCAATTGCAGGCAGTTGACAGGGGAATAACTGAATTGGAATCATTGAATCTTGGATTAGATGAAATCAGGGGTTCCAAAGACAAAGAAATATTCGCGCAGGTTGGAAGAGGAATTTATGTCAAGGCCAAGATCATTTCTGAAGATTTAACTGTAAATATCGGAGATAATAATTTTGTAAGCAAAAATGTTCCTGAAACAAAAGAGTTAATCGTTGAACAAATAAAGAAATTGAAAGATGTTGAGGCTGAGCTGGAAAAAAATATCGAAACAACAAATAATGAGTTCATGGTTGTTGTTCAGGAATATCAAAAACTAGAAAAATCAGAGGAATAATTTAAAAATTCCTCTACGTTTCTTTCTTAATGCTTGAATCTTTAATCAACCCAAAAAAAGCGGAGAGAAAACCTTGGGAGATGCTCTTTGTCGGAATAATATATGCATCTCTTTCCTTGCTTCTTGTTCATTGGTTTTTTTCCAGTGATGCAATTCTGTCTCAATATTCTGGGGTCATGGTTGTAACCTTTTGCGTTATGTTTTCTCTTCCATTCATGTATTTTATAATAAGGCGTGAAGAAAATAATGATGAAATAGAAGAAGGGGTCAGTGTGTGGAAAATTCATAAAGACGCCATTTATGCATTAATGTGGCTTTTCGTTGGATTCATAATTGCTTTTTCATTTTGGTATATTATCTTGCAAGACAATACCTTATTTAATGCACAAGTCGGAACTTATTGTTTAATTAACAGCCCAAATAATATTAATAGTTGCATAACTCAATATCTTCCGGGAAGCAACCAAATCAGTGGCGCTGCAAGTGCGGCAAGCCCAGTACAATTTCTTTCTATCTTTGAAAATAATATGCTTGTAATGATATTCACTTTATTATTTTCACTTGTCTTTGGAGCGGGAGCGATATTTATCCTGGCATGGAATGCGAGTGTCATTTCTGCAAGCATCGGAATTTTCACAAAGTATAATCTAATAGATATTCCCCTCGGCTTGGCGAGATACATGATTCATGGATTTCCCGAAATCAGCGCTTATTTCATAGCAGCATTAGCGGGCGGAATTTTTGGTGTGGGAATCGCAAGACATGGAATAAAAAACAGAATGTTTGCAAAAGTTGCCCAACATGCCGCGATTTTAATTTCAATTTCTATCGGATTGCTTGTTATTGCAGGACTGATGGAAGTTTATTTGACTCCGCTCTTGTTTCATTAACTTTAAAAGCGAAAAAATAGTTTGAAGTAAATGGTTGAACCATTATTATTCGGGACAATTCTTATCAGTTTCTTTGTGACTCTTTTAATAATGCCTATGTGGATTAAGAAAGCAAAACAAATAGATTTGGTGTGGGAAGATATGAACAAGCCTAAAAGAGAAAGAAATGTGGCAGGTTCAGGCGGAATTATTGTAATTCTTGGAACTCTCGTCGGTATTTTCTTGTATATTGCAATCAGGACATTTTATTTCAAGTCACCAGACGATGGAACTTTAATACTGATTTTTGCAATAGTAAGCTCTTTATTCTTAGTAACCGGAGTTGGATTGATTGATGATTTGTTTGGCTGGAAAAGAGGAGGCTTGTCAATTCGTTCGAGGCTAATTCTTATTTTATTCTCGGCCGTACCGTTAATGGTAATCAATGCAGGAAATTCTTCAATATTTGGAATTAACATTGGATTGTTATATCCTTTGATAGCAATTCCAATCGGAGTTGTTGGTGCAACCACGACATATAATTTTTTAGCAGGATATAATGGACTGGAAGCAAGACAAGGAATCTTAATTTTATCTGCGCTTGCATTTGTTGCATATATGCATAATGAAAGCTGGCTAAGTCTCATTGCTTTAATCATGGTGGCTGCTCTAATTGCATTCTACATATTTAACAGATATCCCGCAAGAGTTTTTGCAGGCAATACCATGACTTATGCTATTGGTTTGATGTTCGCAGCAGTAGCAATTATCGGCGGCTTGGAATTAGTTGCAGTTTTATTCTTCATTCCCTACATAATTGAAATGGTATTAAAATCAAGAGGAAGATTGAAAAAACAAAGCTTTGGCAAACCAAATGAAGATGGAAGCCTTGATTTAGCCTATGATAAAGTTTACGGGCTGGAACATTTAGCGATAATAATATTAAAGAAAGTAAAGCTAAGCCACAAAGTATATGAAAAAGATGTTGTCAATTTAATAAACGGATTTCAAATAGTGATAATCATATTGGCTCTAATTATTACTAATAATCTTTGAGTTTTCATAATCTTTTTAAATGAATTAAATATATAGCATAATGCCAGAAGAAGAAATTAAACTCAATCTTAACAAGACAAAAGAGAGTTTTCATAAGGTTTCAAAATTTTTCCAACAAAAAAAGTTAATGACCATACTCTCTTTGGTGCTATTAGCGATTATTGTCATAGTTGCGGTTCTTATGAGGCTGCAAAATCTTCCATCACTTATTGATCATACTACCGGGCAATATGTGCCTCAGCTAGAGCTGGATTGCTTTTATTGGTTAAGAGAGGCATCAATAATTCTGCAAACTGGTCACCTTCCTGCAATTGATACCATTAGAGCTGGCGCGGGAAACATTCCTTTTTCTTCAGAGATTCTCCCTTATGTTTTAGTGGATTTATACAAATTTGTTCATGCATTTAATGGCAGTATCACATTGAATTTCGTTGATGTAATTTATCCTGTAATCGGCTTTGCTATAGGGCTAGTTATCTTTTACTTTCTCATTTATATTCTAACAAAGTCTAAGCTGGCGGCTATAATCGGGGCGTTATTTTTAACAGTAATACCTACTTATTTATATCGAAGTGTGGCGGGATTCTCCGACCATGATGCTCTTGGAACTATGATTTTCTTTGCAGTACTACTGTCTTACACCTGCGCCTTAAAGTGGTTAAGCAAGAAAAAAGAAGAACATAAAAAACCAAAAAAGGTATTATTAATCAGTCTTTTGCTAGGAATTGCCATTGGAGCTCTTACTGCACTGAACATTGTCAGCTGGGGAGGAATCTCAGAGTTTCTTCCTATGATTGTTCCCTTAAGCTTTTTCATAGTGTGGGTTTTGAAAGCTAAGAATCTGGAGACAGAAGCAAAAGACTTGCCTAAATTTTTAATTTTCTACATCGCTTTTGTCTTGTTTAGTTTATTGGGCACATATGTATTTGGTTTTCCACTAAATTCTGCATTAAACAGGGTCCTCATAAATCCAACCAGCTTCCTGTTATCTTTCACCCTATTATTTATTATAGTAGATTTTTTAATTATAAAATTTGCAGACAAGACTCCCTTAAAAAAGTTGAAGAGGAATCATGTAATCTGGGGAATTATAATCGCAGGATTATTGGGTCTAATAATAATAACGTTACAGGGAAGTCTATTTTCATTTATTTCTAATGTTACTACACAAATTTTCCATCCTCTTGGTGCAGATAGACTAAGTATCACTGTTGCAGAAAACCAGCAAACGTATACTACTGATTGGATATCTCAAACAGATAAAATTTTCTTCTGGTTATTTTTTGCCGGTTTGATAACCTTGGGTATTAATTTATCAATGGGAATTAAAGAGAAAAAAAGAAGAGTCTGGTTTGTACTCTCTTGGATTTTACTTATCTCGGGAATATTATTAAGCAGAATTTCTGCAAGCAGTGCAATTTTAAACGGGTCAAGTTTCCTCAGTAAATTATTTTTATTTGGGAGCATGATTATCTTCTTCTGCTATTGCATTTATCTCTATTTCAAAGACCATATTGAAATTTCGCCAGAGCTATTAGTTTTATTTTCAACGATATTAGTCATGATTATCGCGGCGAATACTGCTGCTTACATAATGTCAATTGTAAGTCCATACATGTGCATCTTTGTTGGTTATTTGATATTTAATCTTGCAAGTTATTTCAAGAAAAGCAAAGATGATCTATTGAAGATGGTTTTGGCGGTATTATTAATTGCTGCAATAATAGCAACAGCCATAAGTTTCTACACTTTGTACAGTTCTTCTTCATATCAGGCCAAATACATGGGCATAGGAAGTTACGGATCTCAATGGGACGATGCAATGGCTTGGGTCAGAAACAGCACCCCTCTTGGGTCGGTATTTGTTCATTGGTGGGATTATGGGTATGCTATTGAATATTTAGGTCAAAGACCGACTCTCTCTGATGGCGGACATTTTGAAGGAACATTCAGAGATTATATGATTGGTAGATATGTTCTAACAGAACCCAATCCAAATCTCGCTCTTAGCTTTATGAAATCAAACAATGTTTCTTATCTATTGATAGACCCTACTGATTTAGGAAAATATTCTGCTTATTCTCTTATTGGGAGCGATGCTACTTTGAGTGACCGGGCTTCGACAGTTCAAGTATTTCCATCCAGTCCAAGCCAGACTCAGACAATCAATGGGACTACAACGAGAGTATATCAATACGTTGTGCCCATAGACCAAGATATGATATACAATACTTCACAAGGGCAGATATTAATCCCCCAGGGACAGGCTTATGTAATCGCACTTGTCTTAAACTCAAATCAGACCAATTCAACGGGTGCAATTTCTTTTTCACAACCACAGGAAGTTGTTTATTATAATGGTCAGCAAATTAGTGTTCCTTTAAGATATCTTTATTTCAATAACAAATTAGTTGATTTCGGGAGCGGAAATGCAGGAGCAGCATATGTTCTTTCTAGTCTCGGGCAGACTGCTGCAGGAGGCATCCAGATTGACAACTTTGGCGCTGCAATATATCTTTCTCCAAAAGTTTTCAACAGCTTGTTTGCGCAACTTTATTTAATGAATGATCCGTTCAATGAGTATCCTACAATAACTTTAGCTCATGCACAAGATGACTCTTTATTGCAAGGTTTAAAGGCTCAAGGATTCACGGGAGATTTTATTTATTACAATGGATTTGATGGTCCAATAAAAATCTGGAAAACAAACTATCCTTCAAATATTCTATCTAAAGCAGAATTTACCCAGACATCTGGCACTTATGGAGCATTTGATAATTTAACAGTAACAGCATGAAATTAAATATTGGTTGCGGGCGTGACAAACGAGAAGGATATGTAAATGTAGACTCTTCTCCCCTAGTTAATCCTGACAAGGTTTGTGATTTGGAAAAAACACCCCTGCCATTTAAGGACGATTCTATAGATGGAGTTATGGCTTATCATGTTCTGGAACATATCAAGAATTTTATCCCTTTGATGCATGATTTGCATAGGGTATGCAAGAATGGCGCAATTATCCATGTAAAAACTCCCTTCTATTCTGCCTGGGGGCAATACAACGACCCGACACATGTAAGATTCTTTTCTCCAAGAACATTCACTTACTTTCAGAAGGGGACGTATTCTCATGAAGTTGGAACAGACAAGGATATGTTCAAAGCCCGAAAAATAAAAATTAATTTCGGAATAGGTCGTTCAGGCAGATTAAACTGGCTTTTTAATCCAATAATAAATCTTAATCAGGAATTTTACTGCAGATTTTTTGCATGGATATTGCCTTCTTCAGAAATGGAATACGAACTGGAAGTCTTAAAATAGTTCAATTTTTTTATTCTATATCTTAGTTTAATAAAACTTATAAAGCAAATTATACCCAATCAATTTATGATAAATGGAAGAAAAGTTGCTTTAATTTTTGGTATAAGCGGACAGGATGGAAGCTATCTTGCAGAATTACTTCTTGAAAAGGGATATTATGTGAGAGGAGTTATAAGAAGAGCAAGTTTTCCAAATACTAAGAGAATTGACCACTTAGACAAATATGATACACAATTCGGAAAAACAGATGAATCTCCATTCTTTTTACTTTATGGAGACTTATCAGATTCTTCAAGCATAAGAAATGTTTTAGAAAAGATTAATCCTGATGAAATATACAATATGGCTGCACAAAGCCACGTAGGAATAAGCTTTGAGAACCCAGAATCTACGCTTAATTACAATGCTTTGGGTCCATTAAGAATTCTAGAGGCAATAAGAGATATGAATTTGAAGTGCAAATATTATCAAGCCTCTTCAAGTGAAATGTTTGGAATTTCTCCACCACCTCAAAATGAATGGACCCCTATGATTCCCCAAAGCCCTTATGGAATTTCTAAATTGGCTGCGTATCATTTAACAAGAATGTACAGAAAGGCATATGGGATTTTCGCATCCAACGGAATTTTATTCAACCACGAGTCTCCAAGGAGAGGTTTGAATTTTGTGACGAGAAAAGTTACTTTAGGCATTGCAAAAATAATTGTAGGGGAAGAAAAAGATTTGTCTTTGGGAAATTTGGAAGCTAAGAGAGATTGGGGATTTTCAAAAGAATACGTTGAAGCTATCTGGAGGATCTTGCAACATGATGTTCCTGATGATTTTGTTATAGCAACAAAAGAGACACATAGTGTAAGAGAATTTGTTCAGGAAGCATTTGACTTGCTTGGATTAAATTGGGAAGATTACGTTAAAGTAAGTGATAATTACAAAAGACCGGCAGAAGTTCCAGCGTTACTTGGCGATTCTTCAAAGGCAAAGAATATTCTTAGCTGGGAACCTAAAATTAAGTTTAAAGAATTAGTAAAGATGATGATTGCATCAGATTTAAAAGATAAAATGAAAGAAAAAGGAATTGTCCCAATGCATGAAGAACATCCCGATGATTTCTATATTGAAAAAGGAAGAGAATTAGGGAGAGCATTGGTAAAATGACAATAGACAAAGTCATTTTTCAAGAGAGAGGAATTGACCATGAAGATGCAAGAAGAACCCTTTCTACTGCATTTAACGGTGATTTTGGAGGTTTTACAGCAAAACAAACCAAGGTTTACAAGATTCATCAAGACGCCCAATTAGCAGGACATTTTCATAAATATCAGGAATTGCTTTACGTTATTGACGGAGAATTAGATATCCAACTTGTCGATATAGAAACAAAAGAAGAGAATAATTATTCCTTAAAAGCGAATTGTAGTATTTTAATTCCAGCACAGGTAGCACATAAAGTATTTGTAAAAAAAGGAACAACCATGATAGGATGCACTGAAGAACCTTTTGTTTCTCCTGAAGTAAATGATACTATGTATGACTTTTAATATGGTTCGAATTAATTGGAATGAACCGAAGTTTGGAGACGAAGAAATCAAAGAAGTTACTGAAGTACTAAATGCAGGTTACGTGAATGAAGGACCAAAAACAAAACAGCTTGAAGAGGAATTGAAAAAATATCTTGGGGTGAAGCATGTCCTTCTAACAACAAATGCGACTGCGGCATTATTTCTTGCAATTAAAGCTGATGCTATCATAAGAAATAAAGAAGATTTTGAAGTCATTGTTCCGGATTTGACAATGATTGCCACTGCTACTTCTGTAGAGTGGGCTGGTGGAAAACCAGTTTTAGTAGATGTTGAAAAAGAAAGAGCAACAATTGATATTAGTAAAATTGAAGAAAAAATAAATGAAAAAACAATTGCAATAATTCCCGTCCATATTCTTGGAAGATCTGCAGATATGAATGAGCTCATGAATTTGGCTTCAAAACATAATCTTACAGTAATTGAAGATGCAGCGGGTGCTTTGGGCTCTAAAGACCAATCTGGCAAATATTTAGGAACAATCGGCAAAATGGGAATCTTTTCATTACAATCCAACAAAATAATCACAAGCGGCCAGGGGGGCATAATTGTTACAGATGATGACAAGTATTATGAAGCTCTTAGGAGATTGAGAGATTTTGGAAGATTCAGCAATAAAGAATTCATCCATGAAAAAGTTGGTTATAATTTAAAATTCAATGACCTATCTGCTGCATTAGCTCTTGCACAGTTCAGAAAAATTGAAAGTAAAAAACAGATGCTGTCAAATCAAAGAGCATTATATCAAAATGCATTAAAGGACATTAGGGAAGTTAAATTTCCAGCTTATAACTCTGAAGAAATTCCCTTATGGATTGAGATAATCGCAAATAATCGAACTGCTCTTGTTGAATTTTTAATCAAAAATGAAATTTCCGCGAGAGAATGCTGGCCTGCAGTCCACATTAATCCTCCTTACAAGAATCAGGGCAATGATTCAGATTTTCCTAATTCATCCTTTTTATCCAAGAATATACTCTGGCTTCCAAATGGTTCAGCAATCACTTCAGAACAGATAAATTACATCAGTGAGAAGATTAAGGAGTTCTACAATTCAGGATTGAATATGAAGAAGATACATGAAGACAATAGAGGATACATTTACTTGATAAGCAACCTTTTAGAAAATAACAAAGAGTTTACCTTTTTAGAAACAAAGACAGGCTATGCCAGAGGCGGATGCCTTCATCCCAGAGATGAATATCTTGTTATTGTTAAGGGAAGAATAAAACTTCTTCTTGGTGATGAAGAGAAGGTGCTGTCCATGGGGGAATCAATAAAAATTCCTGCAAATAAAACCCATGCATGGGTTGCATTGGAAGATTCTATAACTGCCGAATGGGGAGTGACAGAAGAGGAGAAAAAAGGAAGGGATTTGGAACTGAGAAAGATTATAGACCAGATTAATGAAGCAAATAAAAAATAAATTAACATTTAAAATAAGTTTCTGACTATATTAAATATGAATAAAATAAAAGTTTATCTACAAAGTCCTTGGAAATTTTCTGATTCTCCCTATTATTTATATCTTAGGCAAAATCCGCCAGATAACGTTCAGTACGTAAATGCGGAGGACTTTGAATTAATCCAAAGTGGAAAGAAATTGAGATTACAACAGAAAATAAAACATTATATAAAAAAAATCTTAAAGCTAATGCCGGGATTGCCTAATGCACATTTAACAAAAACGCAAAGAGGATATGACCTTATTCATTGCGCACATTGTTTAAGCCTTAATAAAAATCCATGGGTATGTGATGTAGAGTATGTGAATCAATTCTGGGCGTCGGGGAGAATTAATAATAAGAAAGCTATTCTAAAGATTTTAGAAAGTGATTATTGCAAAAAGATATTGGCATGGACTCAATGGTCTGCAGACGGTATTTCAAAAGAATTTCCTGAAATTAGCAATAAAATAAAGATTGTTTATCCAGGAATACCTATTAGGAAATTTGTTAGAAAAGAATCAAAAAGAATAACCCTCCTATTTTCTTCAAGAAGATTTATCTTTAAGGGAGGATTGCATGCCTTGGAAGTTATTGATAGATTGACAAAGAAGCACGAAAATGTTTATGGAATAATTGTCTCTGATGTTTCGGAAGAAATTAAAAAGAATTATTCGGCAAACAGCAAAATAGAATTTTTGGGATTTGTCTCTCAAGAGAGATTGTTTAAAGAAATTTATCCCAAGGCGGATATTTTTGTTTATCCCTCTTATACAGATACTTTTGGTTTTGGATTAACAGAAGCCATGAGCTTTGGATTGCCAGTTGTAACAGTAGGAGGGCTGTCTCGAAGAGAGATAATAACAAATAATAAAACAGGTTTTGTTATTGAAGAACCAGAGAATTTCGATGTTTCACATTTGAATAATATAAGTGATTATTCTGATTTAATAAATAAATTGGAAGAAAACACAGAAAAACTAATAAAAGAGGGTAATCTCAGAGAGACTATGTCAAAAAATTGCTTAAATGAAATAAAAACAGGCAAATTTTCAATAGAATCCAGGAATAATAAATTAAGAATGATTTATGAAGGCGCATTAAAATGATAATCACAGAAATCGGAAGAGGGCTTGGAAATTCAATGTATGTGTATGCGGCAGCATTGGCTCTTGCAAAACATGATCATACCGAGTTAAAATTGGATACTACTTATTTAAAGTCGTGGCCTACATGGGAAAAATATGGCGGATTATGGGAATTTGAATTAGGAAAATTGAATATCACTGCCCAGGAAGCATCTAAAAAAGAGATAAGAAAGTTTGTAATTAAAACTGGGTTTAGGCCAATTGATAAAATTATAAGAAAATACAAATTATTTGACCGAAACGTCGTTTATTTTCCGAGCCACGGCTCTTTAGATGATTTTTATAAGATTCCAGACAATTCTTATCTTCGGGGATATCTAGGCAGGGAAAAATTTTTTATGGATGTAAAAGACCAAATTAAGAGAGAATTCACTCTAAGAGAAGAGTATAGATCCCCCATAATGCCCCTGTTGAATAAAATCTCAAAAGAAAATTCAATTAGCCTTCACGTCCGAAGAGGCGATTTATTGACTTTGAAGAATGCAACAGTGCTTGACCTTAGTTATTATAAAAAAGCTATAGAGATAATCAATAAAAGAGTAAAAAATGCCAAGTTTTATGTCTTTTCTGACGATATTAAGTGGTGCAAAGAAAACCTTAAAGATATGGGGGCGGAGTTATATTTTATTGAAGACTCAGATTGTCCCAATACGGGGTATCATGTTTTGGAAGTCATGAAATTATGCAAACATAATATTTTGGCGAACAGTGCTCTGAGCTGGTGGGCAGGATATTTGAATCCGAATCCTAAAAAGATAGTGATTGCTCCAAAAGAATTTATGCAATTTACAAATGTAGAGAAAGAGGAGGACCGTCTTCCAGAAGGGTGGATAAAAATAGAATAATGGAAAAGAAATTATCTTTCACAGAAATTAGAGATTTGAAATCTTTTCTTAAGGAAAAAGTTTCAGATCCAAATAAATATATTTTCAATTTCATCAATTCCCATGACTTATTCTTCTTTGCTAAAGATACAAAGTTTAAAGACACATTCAAGGACCACACTATTAATTTCATAGACGGATTCGTTGTATCCCTTTTTCTTTCCCTCAAAAATTTAAGGAGGATAAAAAGACTAACGGGACCTGATTTTACAAAACAGATTTTTGAAAATAAAGTTCTTCCTAATTCAAGGCAGTTATTTATTGGGCTGGAAGAAGAAGACCTGACAAAAATATTAAAAAAATATCCTTATCTTAAGAGGAGCAATTTATTCTGCTATAATCCGCCATACATAAAAGAAGGGGAATTTTCTGAGGAAGAAATAAAGAAAATTGCAGAGATTATCAAATCCAAAAAAATAGAATACGTCTGGATTGGACTGGGATGCCCAAAACAAAATTTCCTTACGGATAAACTATTTGATAAGACAAAATTATTTTTTAATGTTGGAGCAGGATTAGATTTTTTATTGGAAAAAAAGAAGAGGGCCCCAAAGATATTTAGCACCCTCGGATTAGAATGGTTTTATAGATTAATTACCGATTTCAAACATTCAAAGACTAAAGTGCTAAGAAGCTTAAAGGCAATAATATACCTGAGATATATAGAATGAAAAAGAAAATTTTATTTTTAGGTCGATTTCCCCCCCCAACACACGGGGCATCCATAATGAATGAATTATACTTCAACGGAAAAGAGATGAATAAAAATTTTGAATTGAAAAAAATAAAAATTAACTATTTTGACAAACTGGATGAGATGGGTTCTATTAATGCCAAGAAGTTCATGGGTGCTTTTGCAGTATTTTTTAAACTGCTCAAAGAATTAATCTCATTCAAACCAGACTTAATTTATTTTGAGATTCCGGTTAAAGGTTTCGCATTTATAAGAGACAGCATTTATGTTCTGGAATGCAAACTATTTGGAAAGAAAGTTATCTTTCAAACACATACTAAAGGACTTAAATTTTCCAGATATGCAAAATTTGTTTTTGGGAACAGCAAGATGATTATACTCTCTCCCTTACTTTATGATGAAGTGTCAACCATTTTTGATAAAGATCATGTCTACTTTGTTCCAAACGGGATAAAAGACGAACTAGATGATAAAAAGTTTGAAGCGGTTCTAAGCAATAGGAAAAAGAAAAAAGAATTAGTTTTATTATTTTTGTCTAATATGTATGAAACAAAGGGCGCATTAGATACATTAAGAATTTGCAATTTATTAAAGAGTCAAATTAAGTTCAAGTGCTTGTTTGTCGGAAGTTTTCCAGATAAAGAAACCGAAGAGAAATGGTTTTCGCTAAGAAAAGAATACGCTTTGGAAAAAGAATGCACTTATCTTGGTCCCAAGTTTGGAAAAGAGAAGGAGCAAGTATTGAGCGAGGCAAATTCTCTTATCTTTCCGACACAATATGAGAATGAATCTTTTCCTTTAGTTATTTTAGAATCTTTTATGTTCGGAATTCCCGTCTTATCTTATAATACCGGAGCAATAAAAGAGATGGTGTCGAAAGATTTTTTGGGCTATGTGGCAAAACGGGGAGATTGGAACAGCCTAGCAGAAAAATTAAAAATCATGGCAAAAAAGAAAATAGATTCAAATAAAATTAGGCAATTTTTCAAGAAGAACTTCCAATTTGAGATTTCAGAAAGAAAATTAATTGAGATTTTTAACAAAGAGATATGAAAGACGAAAATTTTGAAGAATATTTTTCAGGTAAGAAACTATACGGGGATGATTTCAATAGAAAACAAATTGAAGCATGGTTTAACGATGAAAAAGAAGGATATTCTGGACTGATTTCCGAAGCCCCATATTTTTATGAGTTTCATGAGCTCAATAAGATTCATGGGTATAATAAAATAAAAAGGATAAAAGAATTTAGCAAAGTTCTTAGTTTTGGAGGAGCTTCCGGAGATGAACTCCTCCCAATAATAGATAGAATCAAGGAAGTAATAATTTTAGAGCCATCTCATAAATTAAGAGTCGGAAAAATAGGGGGTAAGAAGATAGAATATATTTCACCTAATGCTTCAGGCAAAATTGATTTGCCCGAGGGAAGCATTGATTTAATCACCTGTTTTGCTGTTCTTCATCACATACCTAATATTAGCTTTGTAATTCAGGAATTAACGAGGATCCTAAAAAAAGGGGGCTTTATTCTTTTGAGAGAACCAATAGTTTCCATGGGGGATTGGAGAAAAGAGAGAAAGGGCTTAACATTAAGAGAGAGAGGGATTCCATTAAATATTTTCAAACAAATAATCCTTCAAAATGGATTGGAAATTCTATCAGAAGATAGGGTTTTATTTCCAACAACCAGAAGAATATGGGATATTAACAATGGATTCAAGAAATCCAAACTTGTTATTTATCTCGATATTCTTTTAAGCAAGATATTTTCATGGAACAAAAAGTATCATGCAACCAAAGCTTGGCACAAGATAAGACCCCAATCAGTTTTTTTTGTTCTTAGAAAAAAGTTTGTATAATCCCGTTTTCATTAAGAAATATTTTCTCAGTTTAGTCCGATAAATCCATCGTATATATCTCTCATCAGTTTTACGGTCTCGGAAAATAAATGGCGGATGTTTCAAAGGAAATTCCATTTCTTGAGTGTCTATTGACAAAAAAGAGTCTATAGGTTTTGTACGAACAGAATTCTCAACAAACCCGATATTTTTTACAAGGTTTTTATTTGGAGCTATGGACAACCCATTATTTGTCAAAAGAGTAAATATCCAGTTATTATCCCATCCAGTAGGATTCTTTCCTGAATAGGTGCCTTCAATAAGCCTTCTAATATATGTTTCTTCTAATTTGTTTGGATAGATATCTCTAAAATATCCTTTATTTTTCAACTCGGGGTAAGCTCCCATTGTTCGGTCAAATTTCTTCCAAGCTCTTGCCCAAGTAGCCCAACCCCACATGTAAGGGTAATAGGAGAAATAGTAAGAGTATTTATCACGAGTCCAGCCCCTCTGAAAGTTATTTCCGCCTATGTGCATTATTCTTTCATCATCTTTGTATTTTTCAAGAAGCTCTGCGCAAAATTTAAAAAAATCCGAACTTGGCAGGCAGTCGTCTTCTACTATCGCACCGTATTCAACATTTTCAAAGAACCAAGTGATAGCACCTACAGTAGAGTTTAAAGAACCAAGATTTTTTTCCCTGAATATTTTCTTTACCTTGCATGGCCAATCCACATTGCTTAAAATCTCTCTTACTTTTTTTACATTTATCTCATCCATTTCATTTCCTGGACGAGGTCCATCAACAGCAATAAAAAGCTTTTTGGGTTTTATTTCTCTAATAGCATTGAAAACCTTGAAAGTAGTATCCGGTCTATTGAATGCCAGAATAAGAATAGGCACATCTGTTTTATTCATTTAGATATAAGATGGTGACAGATTTTAAATTTTATGATGCTCAAATCAGTAAATTCAGCCAAAACAAGAAGATTTGGAATATGAATTTTTGTTTCATAAATCTTTAAAAAGAGATATTATAGTTATAGATTAATGAACACGCTTATTACTGGCCACGATGGGTTCCTTGGAACAGTTCTAGTCAAGAAGTTGAAAGAGATGGGCCATTTTGTCGTCGGAATAGAAAAGGAAGAAAATTACATCAGAGATGATAAAGAAAGACCAGATATATCTGTAATTGGGGACGTTAGAGATTCTAATTTGCTAAGAAGAGTCATTGTTGAATATGGAATAGAAGAGGTTTACCACCTCGCTTCATGGGCAATACAAAAATATTGCGCTGAAGACCCTGCAACCGCTTTTGATATAAATATAATGGGACTTGTAAGCGTTCTTGAAGCCTGCAGGAATCCAGGAAGAGCAAGCAGTATAAAGAGCATTGTTGTTTCAACGAGCGATAAGGCATTTGGAGAAGCTCCAATTCCATATACAGAGAAAAGTCCTCTTAGGCCTCTTTTTGTTTATGATTCTTCAAAAGCATGCCAGCAGATTATATCTTTGGCTTATGCAAGAAATTATGGGTTGCCAATTAAGATTATTGCTAGCTCAAATTTTTATGGGCCGGGAGATTTTAACACTACAAGAATAGTTCCAAATTCTATAATCCGATTAGAAAAAGATATGCCTGTAAGAGTTTGGAAAGATTCCGAGAACCATGTAAGAGAATTCGTTTATATTGATGATGTTGCTGAAGCATTCGTGACTGTCTCTGAAAAAGGAAAAAATGGAGAAGTTTATTGCTGTGGTGGAACAGAAAATTTGAGAATAGGCGATTTGGTAAAGAGAATCTGCATTATTATGGGAAAAAATCCGGATAAATACATCGAAATTGCTTCCAGACCCCCATATCTACAAGAAATTCAAGAACAATTTATTGATGCTACAAAGTTGCAATCACTTGGATGGAAACCAAAAGTTTCTCTGGAGGAGGGGATTAAGAGGTCCATAGAATTTTATAGAAATCTGGTAAAGAAAGGAAAAATACATCCTATGAAATTTTTAGAGGATGGTGGAAGCGCGGTATTTGAACTAAAAAAATTAGAAGAAAGCAATGAGAAAAGAGATCCTCTTTCAAGAGAAGAAATTATTGTCAAGGGCGCGGATTCTTTTAAGGATGGAAGAGGAGTGATAGATAATTATTACCTTCCTGAACCTATAAACTGGATTGGTTTAATTGATACAAATAATGTAAGTGAAAAAAGTGGAATACTAAGGGGAAATCATTATCATCCTGAACAAGAACAAAAAGTTCTTGTAATTTCCGGCTCTTATGTAAGCGTTTACAAAGATTTGTTAGATGAAGCAAGTCCAATCAAATATCACCTTGTTCGGGGGGGAGACCTGGTAATCACTCCGCCAAATCTTGCCCATACTCAAATTTTCCTTGAAGATACCGTTCTGCTTAATTTAGTTACTGGAGAAAGAAAAAAGGAAAATTATGGAAAACACACTGTTCCTTACGAATTGGTTAAGGCAGATAAAATAGAATCTTATAAAAATGCTGTTAAGAAAAATGAGGGATTTGGTCTCCAAAATAATTGCAGAGTCTGTGGTAGCAATAACCTAAAATCGGTTTTATCTCTCGGCAAAAGCCCATTGGCCAACAATTTATTAGATAAAGAAGACCTGAACAAAGAGGAATTATTTCCTCTAGAAATGATGTATTGTGAGAATTGTCATTTATGCCAATTATCGTATGTTGTTCCTCCTGAAAAAATGTTCAAGCATTATCTATTTTTAACTTCAACAACCGCAACAACAAGAGACCATTTTAAAGAAATGGCTGAAAAAGTGAGAAATGAACTGAGATTAAATAGTGATTCCTTAATCGCAGATATTGGAAGCAATGATGGAACTCTCTTAAAATATTTCAAAGAAATGGGAATGAAAGTTATTGGAATTGAGCCTGCGGAAAATGTAAGCAAAATTGCGAATGATGCAGGAATTCCTACCCTGACTGGTTTTTGGAATAAAGAAATAGTTGAAGAGATATTAAAGAGTAAGGGAAAAGTAGATGTAGTCACTGCAGCAAATGTATTCGCACATGTCAAGGATATAAAAGATTTTACTGAGAATGTAAAATTGCTTCTCAAAGATGACGGAGCTTTTGTAATTGAAGCACAGTATGTTCTTGATACAATAAGGGGACTGACTTTTGATAATATCTACCATGAACACTTGTCTTATTTCAGCGCCCTTTCATTGAATGAATTCTTCAAAAGGAATGGCATGGAAATATTCAAATTAGAAAGATTGGATGTTCATGGTGGTTCCATAAGGGTATTTGTTCAAAAAGCAGGGGGCAGGCATATCAAAGACATTAGTGTTGAAAGATTCTTAAATGAAGAAAGAAACCTGGGATTGGATAAGTTCTCTACTTATCAAAATTTTGCTCAGAAGATAATGGACAAACGAGAGAAAACAAGAGAATTGCTAAGGGAAATAAAAAGCCACGGCAAGAGAATTGTTGGTTATGGGGCTCCTGCAAAAGCAACCACTTCATTAAATTTTTACCAGATTGACAATAGTTACATAGATTATATTGTTGAGGATAATCCCCTAAAATATGACAAATTTGTTCCGGGCGTAAAGATTCCAATAAGAAGTAAAGAATATCTTTCCTCAAACGTTCCAGATTTTGTTTATATTTTAGCTTGGAATTATACTGATGAGATAATAAAAAACAATTTAAATTTAAGAGAAAAGGGAGTAAGATTCATAACCTCTTATCCTGAAATAAGAATTATTTAATCTGTTTCTAACATGGAGAAATTAAGAGCAGCGATTTTAGGTCCGGGCAAAATTGGAGAATTTCATGCAAGGGAATTTAAAAATGTGGGATGTGATGTTGTCGCTATTTTAACATCTTCAGAAAAAACTGCAAAAGAAAGGGCTGAAAAGCTAAAACTTTCTTACGGAATTGATGCCGTGCCCTATTGGGATTTGGAAAAGTTATTAGAAAAAGAAAAACCAGACGTAGTTAGTATTTGCACGCCTCCAGAATATCATTCTAGACAGATAAGGCGTTGCCTCAGCTATAATAGTCATGTATTATGTGAAAAACCTCTTGTTCTAGATTCCGAATATGATAATCATAGAGTTGTTGAAGAGTTGTTTAATCTGGCAAAATCCCATGGTAAAATTTTGTCTACAAACACCCAATGGATTTCTCTTTTAGAGAAAATTCCTGCACCGCTTAAGAACGATATTGAAAAATTCTCAGTTTACATGGAACCTGCTAAAAAGGGCTTTGTAAATATGGCTTCAGATGTTCTCCCTCATATGAACAGTTTTCTAATTAAACTTCTCGGGCAGAGACCGATTGAAAGATTGGATTTTCTTCTAGGAAATGAGATTGCAACAATTGCTTTTGATTATGGGGGTGTGCCTGTGTCTTACAAAATGAAAGTAAAGGAAGAGAGACCAAGACAAATGACTTTTTACATAAACGGAGTTGAATTTGAGAGAAAAGTAGAAAATGTTGGAGGGGTTTACAGAAATAAATTAGAATATGATGGAAAAACCATGTGTGTTGAGGATCCATTAAATGTTTCTATTCGGAGATTCATATCTGCGATTAAAGGAGCGGGTGAATTATTGGTCTCCGAACCTGATGCCCTGTATAATATAAAAATGCAGGATGCTATTATTCAAGAGGTAGAAAGCAGGGTAAAATGAGAAATTTAAAGATACTTCACGAAGTTAATGAAATGCTTGGAAAGAAATTTAATATAAACTTTGTAAGACCTTTCCCAAGGCATTCAGTAAGATTTGCCAAGAATTATTTTAACAATAAGCCAATCACTGTTGTCGAAATTGGGACGTACAAAGGCGAGAATGCACTTAATATGTTTAAAGAGTTGAACGTCAAGAAACTCTATGTAATAGACCCCTATCAATCTTATGAAGAATACAAAAAAAGAGATTCCGAAACAAGCGAGAAGGGGCTACCTAAAATGTACCTTGATACGCAGAAGAAATTAGGGAAGTATAAAGATAGAGTAGTATTTATCAGAAAATTTTCAGATGATGCAGTGAAAGAAATTCCTGAAGCGGATTTTATTTACATTGATGGGAATCATGACTATGAATATGTAAAAAGGGACATTGATAATTATTTTCCAAAGGTTAAGCCGAATGGAATTCTGGCCGGACATGATATAGTTAATAAAAAATTCAACAAAGATATTCTTCGAGCACTTTTTGAATTTTCCAATAAAACCAAAATAATACCAACAATCTCAAGAACGGACTGGTGGGTAGTTAAAAATGATAAATGAGAAAGACTTATGGTCTGAGAAAATTCCATTTATTAAAACTTTAAAAGAGTTCTTTTCAAAGATGGAGCATAGGGGGATCGGTCTTTGGCCAATAATGGCTGATGAGACTTACACTTTTTATAAAAATCAGAATGTTGGTTTTTTTGAGAGATTTGCAAAAAAGATAAAATATCTCTTCTTCAAAGAACATTATCCTGTAAAGGGTATCCCGGGCGGAATTCTGGCATCTTATTTTATGCCCCGAAAAGATCATCATGAATTCTTTCTAAAGGCCATAGAAAAATTCCCCGAGGACAAAATTCTTTTGCTTGATTGTTATGAAAATAAGCTAAAAAACTTATTTCTTAGAGGACATTTTAGCTTCCCAAATCTTCCCTTACTATTTGGTATCTGGAAGAAATTCAGAGAAGCAAATCTGAAAGCTACTCTTGGCAAATATTATTCTCTTTTTTTAACCAGAACTTATTCCAGATTCAGAAAAATAGAACAGTTTTACGAAATTTATAATGAGTATGCTCCTAAAGCCTATATTGCATTCTGTTCGCAGGCATTTGGAGAAGATTCTATAATGACCCTAATACATAAGAAAGAGAGAAGACCAACATTTAATCTTCAGCATGGTTTTACTATAGAATATCCCGACTTTAATCCAATAAGCATACTCAATGAAAACATAATCTCGGATTATAATCTCGTGTGGGGGATGAGCACTTATGAGATTCAAGAAAAATATGTTGATAAAAAAAGATTGATTATTGCAGGAAATCCAAAATATTCCATTAAAGACATAAAAAAAGAAAAAGAAGAATTTAATCCCAAAAGGGCAGCAATTTTTTTAAGTGTAAAAGGAAATGAAGAAAGCAACAAAGAGATTGTAAAAACCTTGAATGCATTTGCAAGAGAACATCCTGAAATAACTTTGGATATAACGGCTCATCCTATGGATGATATAAATAATTATACTTATCTGATTTCTGAAACAAATATTCATCCATTGGGTAAAAATGTCGAAGTTAAAGAGATCTTAGAAAAAAGTGATTTTGTAGTTATTCATAACACCACTATCGCTTATGAGGCTCTTCTTTATGCAATCCCAATATTCAGATTTGGAGATAAAGCATTGAAAGATTTATGGGAAAGCGACGATAAGTTCATAGATTTACTTAGTTTAGACAGGATTTTTAATAAATTAAAAGATAAATCTTCCTATAAAAATCAGATTAAATTCTATAAAAAAGAATTGAATGAAAATATGTATTTTGATTCAAAGAAAGACCCCTCTCAAATATATTACGAAAGTATTAATAAGAAGATTTTAGAGTTCTATAAAAAATCAGTTATGTAATTGGGATACACAATCTTTAAAAAATAGAATTCAGAAGAAGAAATATGAAAGATTTGAAGATTATTGTTGGAACACACCCTTTTGGAGAAGAATCTCGAAAACTGTTGGAAGGACAAAATGTTATATACAATCCTTTTGAAAGAAAAATAACAGAAACGGCTATGATGGACTTTTTAGCAAAAGAGAATCCAGATGCAATCATAGCAGGAATAGAGCTCTATAATAAAAAAGTTTTGGACTTATGCCCCAGTTTGAAATTGATTGCAAGAGTTGGAATAGGCTTAGATTCTGTAGACCTTGATGAATGCAAGAAAAGAGGAATAGCTGTAACATATACTCCGGATGCGCCTTCTAATGCCGTGGCAGAATTAACAATAGGTCAGATGATAAATATGCTAAGAAGAATTCAGAATACTGATGCAGGAGTTAGGGCAGGAGAGTGGAACAGATATATTGGAAAAGATTTGACTGAATGTTCTGTAGGAATAGTTGGATATGGACGAATTGGCAAATTAGTTGCAAATAAATTAAAAGGATTCAATCCGCGAGAGATTTATATAAATGATATAGATGCCAATCAGTTAAAGGATGTTGAACCCGGCAAAATTTCTTCTCTTGATGGAATACTCCAGAAATGCGATATTGTGACCTTGCATATACCTTTAAACAAAGCCAACAAGGATTTTATTTCTTATAGAGAACTAGACAAGATGAAAAAAGAGGCTATATTAATGAACCTCTCAAGAGGGGGGATTGTAGAAGAATCCGCTCTTTACAAATGGCTATTATCAAATCCAAATGCATCTGCAGCACTGGATAGTTTTGTTGAAGAACCTTATCGGGGGGGTCTTAAAGATTTGACAAATTGTTATATCACTCCTCATATAGGCAGTTGTACTGTAAAAAGCAGATATGATATGGAAACAGGAGCTACAAAAGAAGTTTTAAATCTTATCATGGGGCAGGAGTTTAACTCTCGTGTCATCTAATAAAAGAGAAAAATTCTATGGATAATAAATCTGGAAATCGCATATTAATTTTTGGGGGAAGCGGCTTTTTAGGAAATGCGCTGATTGCAGAGTGTCTTAATGTGGAGTATGAAGTATCTGTTTTTGATAGGAAAAATGTTGATGACAAATTTCTTGGAAGTGTCCACATGATTATTGGAGATATTTTAGATGATTCCAAAGTTAATGAGGCTGTTAAAAATTCAGATATAGTCTATAATCTAGCGGCAATGGCAGACATTGGAGAATGCATAGAAAAACCACTTGAGGCGATTAAATACAATATTCTTGGCAATAGCATAATTATGGAAGCTTGTAAAAATAATGGCATAAAAAGATTCGTCTATGCCAGCAGTCTTTATGCTCAAGGAAACTCTGGAGGAATTTATTCATCTACAAAAAAAGCTTCAGAACATCTTGTAAAAGAATTTCAGAACCAATATGGACTAGATTATACTATCCTACAATATGGAACTCTTTATGGTAAGGGGGATAGCGCAAAGAATAGCATGTATCGTTATCTAAAAGAAGCTGCTACAACAGGAATAATAAAATATCCTGGAGATGGTTCTGAAACACGAGAATATATTCATCTATCCGATGCTGCAAAATTGAGTCTAAAAATATTAAATGATGAATATCGAAATAAAACAGTTATAATAACCGGTGGCAACCCCATCAAAGTTTGTGATTTATTTTCCATGATAGTTGAAATAATGGGGGGAAATATCAAGATTGAATATCTATCAGAAGTTTCTAAGTCAAAAAGACAATCCCATTACAAAGTGACGCCTTATTCTTATTATGAAGATATTCCTCAAAAACTGATAAATAATCCTTGCGTTGATTTGGGAAGAGGAATCATTCAGGTTCTGGATTTTATTAAAAAAGAAAAATAATTTTGATAATTAAAAATATTTTTTGTTAGTTAGTTTTTCCATCTCACCTATATTTTCAATGAATAGTTCAGCTAATTTAAATTGTAATGGAGTATCAATATCCCAACCCTCTATTTCATCCACTTCCAAAAAATAAGGATGATTTCCGACTCTTCTTTGCAAATTTAACAAAGATTCTTTTGTCATAGCATATAATCCCGTAGATTCAACCACAAGAGGCGAAGCATCCTGAGAACGAGGAAGATTTCCCGGATAATATGTAATAGGATTTCCCTTATACCAGGCCCAATCATGTTTATTCATTACAGTTAAAACAGAATCATACTCTGTTCTCTCTTGAAGAGTGCTTATGGCATCATTAATTGTCTCTGGTCTTAAGAAAGGGGCTGTAGCAAAAAGTTGAACATAAATATCCGCATCAATTGCCTTTGCGGGAACAGATAGTAACTTATCTCCAGTAATAGTTTTGCCAAAGTACCAATCAGGACATCCAAGAATCTCCACTCGGGGGCCCATTTTTTTAACTTCTTCTCTCGCGGATTCGCTGTTTGTACATATGAATATTTTTTCCAAATTGCTCTTCAAAGCTTTCTGAATAATATGCTGATAAAGCGGCTGTCCCCCAAAAGTTTTAAAGTTCTTTCCTGGAACTCTCTCACTGTTTTCTTTGAATGGAATAATTGCAACGCTAGAATATTTTTCCGTCATAAAAGTGATAAATTTGTTCTATTTTTAAAGATTATGAAGCATCAATACATACTCCCTATTCTATTGGTTTGTTTTCTTTTTTTAAATCTCTTCTTCTTGCAATCTCTAAGGCAGCTATGTAGAAAAATTGGCTTAACAAAAGAGCTATTCCTGCTCCAAAAGTAGCTGCAAAACTGCTATATCCTAATAAGGTTGTAATAAGGAGATAATTCAGAACTATATTGAGTACGGTAGAGATTATGGAAAGTTTCGCAATAATCTGGGGCTTATTCCTAGACATAAAATATACTGTATACAAGCCGCTTAAAGGAAGGGTAAAGAAAGATAGAGATAGTAATCTCAGAAGATTTGTTGCAGCCAGATATTCTCTCCCATAAATAATAGAGATTATTGGAGAGGCTAAAATCAGGATTAAAATTGTTGATACTATCCCGAAAATCAACGAAAGCTTAATTGATTTTTTAAATCCGATTTCTAATTTATTTTTATTTACTCTGCTAAATATTGGCAATAAAGCGCTTCCAAATCCAGCAAATACGGACGCAGCACTGACAAAGCTGAGAGCGATAGTATAGTAACCGATGAATTCTGCAGCCACGAAATGCCCAAGCATAATCCTATCGATATAACTGAATAAGATTCCCGAGAGAGTAGAAGCAGATAATGCAATCAGGAATTTATTTGTCTGTTTCTTTTGTTTTCCGGAAAGGACTAATTTTTCAGCCCCAAAGATTTTTACTTTTCTAATAAGTATATATCCTAAAAAGAGGGCTACAAGGAGATACGAAACTCCAAGAGCTAGAAATAGATAAAACAGTAAGAGTTCATTTGAAAGTGCAAATTTCAAAGACAATAAAACTGCTAAAGATATTAAAATAATCCTGAAAAATTGGAATATAGTTTCCCCAAAAAAGATAGCTCGGAATTTGTTAAAGGATTGCAGAACTGATTGCAGTAGAAGGGTTAATCCATAGAATAAAATATACAGTGTTCCCGCGATTAAAGCCAGAAAGATTGGCTTGTTATAAAAAGTGTTAGAAATAAATCTTGCAGATACAACTAAAACGACGATTAAAACAGAGATAATAAAAAATTTTATTTTTCCTAAATAAGACAAATAAGCCCGAACTTTCTTCAAATTTCGCCTTTCTATTTCTTTTGAAATGAATCTCACTAAAGTGCTTCCAATTCCAAAATCAGATATTGTGGCAAAAAGGAGAATTGTTGAGAATGCCAAGCTGTAAAGTCCAAATAATTCTGGCATCAATAGCCTTGCAATAATCACAGTGAACAAAAGTGTTCCAACTTTTGAAACAGCATTAGTGAAAAATTGAAAACTACTATTCTTAATTGCTAATCCTGTGTTTCCGGAGAAGTCTCTTAATCTAATTCTGTTAAAAACATCATAGACGATTCCCTCTTTTTTGAAAATCTTCATGAAGTTAATAGTAAAACTCGCTTTTTATTCCTTATGAACATTCATATCTTTTTTCACTTGTTCTTCAACCCACGAATAAGTTTTTTCCATTCCCTTTCTAAGCGGAAAACTGGGGGCCCAGTTTAATTTTTCTTTTATCAAATCGTTTTGCGAATTTCTTCCTCTAACTCCAAGAGGAGCATTTGGATTTAAGTCATGCTGTATTTCTACTTTTTTCCCTGCAATATCTGCGGCCATGTAAACAAGATTAGTTATTGAAATCATTTCTTCAGAGCCGATATTAACGGGACCAGTAAAATCTGAGTGCATTAGTTTGTAGATTCCTTCAACACACTCATCAATGTATAAGAAAGATCTGGTTTGTTCTCCATCTCCCCATATTTCCACTCTTCCCCCATTTTCTACTTCTGCTACTTTTCTGCACATAGCTGCCGGGGCTTTTTCTCTCCCCCCTTTCCAAGTTCCCTCTGGTCCGAAAATATTATGAAATCGTGCGATTCTTACGGGCACACCTTTATTTCTCATCATAGTAAGGTATAATCTTTCACTGAAAATTTTTTCCCAGCCATATTCGGAATCGGGATTTGCAGGATATGCAAATTCCTCTCTTAGGCCCGTATTTTCTACGTCTTTTTGTATATCTTGGGGATATATGCAAGCTGACGAAGAATAAAATAGTCTCTTGAAAAGTTGATTTAAGTCTGCAAAATTTAAATTTATCTGAGCTGAATTGTGCATTACATCAAGATCATGTTTGCCACTAAAAATGTACTCCGCAC
This sequence comes from Candidatus Woesearchaeota archaeon, assembly GCA_964544395.1. Taxonomy (GTDB): domain Archaea; phylum Nanobdellota; class Nanobdellia; order Pacearchaeales; family GW2011-AR1; genus JAKLIN01. The sequence goes on along the minus strand of CAZJAO010000002.1, from coordinate 16,017 downwards.
CACCCATGTCCGCTGCAAGTTGGTAGACTTCATCAAATGGTTCTCCATGAGGCAAAGTTAAAGCTTCAAGACAATTATCTCTACTCCTCAAATCTCTTTGTAAGAAATCATCGGCATGTGTCGGGTATTCTATTGGTTTTATATCGACCCCCCTCACCCAATTTCCTTGGTCTTTAAGATAATTTACAAGATGATGCCCTATGAATCCCGCAGCCCCAGCCACCAAGACTTTATTCATACTAAGAGAAAAAGTAATTTACTTTTAAAGATTATGATATTCAAAATCACTTCTTCAAAATATACATTAATTAATTCTTAATCTTTCTCAATCTTATTAATTATATCTACGAATGCAGGTCTTGTTATCAATATTCCAACAGTTATTCCGATAATTGTTGTGAATGCAAATCCCTTAAAGAATCCTGCTACAGCCCAGTATAATGGAATCAGGGACACGAATGCAGTGAAGTAAGAACCCAGAATAATTGCGAATGCTCTTTTCAATCTTTGTTTTATGTTTAAGATCTTAGATCTTGCTTCATCAATAATAATTATCTGGCTATCAATTCCTGTTCCAATTGTAGCTAATATTCCCGCAATACTTGGCAGGTCAAGATTCCATCCTATCAATGCTGCAATTCCTAAAATAATGATTATTTCAGAAACGCTTGTTAATATCACCGCTAGAGATTCTTTTAATTTTCTGTATCTTATGAATATGACAATTGAAACTGCAAGGATTGCAACTGCCGCAGCAATTAAAATAGTATTTGTGAAATTCTGACCTAAAAGTGGAGAGATCGTATTTTCTTGAACGATATCTAATTTGAATGGTAAACTTCCTGTCTGAAGTATTGTCTGAAGTCTTTTCATTTCAGATGTGGCATTATCAACAGCATTGGTCTGAGTTGTTCCAATACCGTAACCCTGGATCGAAACTTGAGTTGTAACAACTCCTTTGAGGTCTGCACTAATTTGCAGACTGTCTATTTTCTGGCCATCGAGGTATAAATCAAGAGGCGTGGAAAGATAATCCCCATTGGGGGTATGATTAATTGTAAGATTCTGCGTAAGCTGAGCTGCTCTTGTTGCAGCAGTCTGACTTAGATAAACTGCAAAATTAAAGGTGCAAGTATAAGAGCCATCTGTTTGCTGATTGCAGGTTTGTAAACCAGACTGCTGTCCTGAAGTTGCAACCGAGGAAATATCCTGCTTTTCTCCCTGGAAAACTATTTGATCACCGATTCTTGCTTCAAACTTTCCTTGCTGAGAAATTAAATTATCCAAATCTTGAGGAGTCGCACCGGCAATCTGAATGCTGATGTAATTATTTCCACTCAAATCTGAAATTGGAGAAACCTTTATGTCTTCAAGTCCATAAACATTCAATCGGTTACTTATCATCTGAGCTATCTCACTTGCCTGATCTGAAGTCAAAGATTGATTCTCTGCCTTAACTAGTGCACTTGCTCCTCCGGAAAGGTCCAAACCAGTTTTAAGATTTGTCGGGGAAATGCTCTTGACAATTATCTCTGGAGGAAGATTTGAATAATAAATCACCTGCCCCTGATTTGTACCAAATGTAACTTTTTGGCTGCTGTTAGAGATGAAAACATTTTGAAGTATTGTAGAATAATCATCTATATTTTTTACAGGATTTCCATTAATTGAATTTATTACTGCTCCCACTTTGAATCCTTGCACTGAAGCAGTTGAATTTTGAGTTATTCCAGAAATAACAACTCCATTTTGAAATAAATAAGGAGTAGCAAAGATAGAAAGAAGCGCTAAAATCAGGGATATAATCAGCAACCAGATTTTCCAAGTTAATTTAAGATTTAATTTCATTTTTCTTAGTGGCATACCATTTAATTATACAAGCATTTGTAATCCAAGTATTGTATATATCAAAGCATAATCCGATTGCGAGGATTGTGAAGATTTGTGCCATCGTGTTAGAAAATGAACTTATCAAAAACAAAGCAGCAAGAACTGCAAGTATTGCTGTAATTGTCATTGTTATTCCTGTTTTGAATGCGCCAAAAATTCTATGATTAACCGAACCGGTTGTCGCTTTTAACACTCGATTGGTAAGGAGAATATCTGTATCCACTGAATACCCAATTAACATCAGGAATGCAATTATACCTGCAGAAGATAATTTCATACCCATTAGATCAATAACGACTAAGGTCATCAAAATATCTGCGAATGCCGATAGTACTACTGCAAAGCTAGGAACATTAAATTTCCAATAAATAAATAGACTGACTAGGAGTGTAGCCAGAGAAAGAATTAATGCGAAGTCAATTGAAACTGCCCTTAATACAAAGAAAAGAAATGGTGAGAGAATTGCTAATAGGATTAAAAGCATTTTAATCCACTTGCCTTTTCCGAAAAGGAAATACACAACAACACCCATAAAACTGAAAGCAATCAAAACTGCAACCAAAAGTTGTTGATAAAATCCGCTACCAAGAGAAGAGCTTGTAGATTCAAAACTACTATTTTGATCAGTCAAACTATAGCCCAGATAACTTTCCAAAATAGGCTTTACTGTTTTTGCATCCAAGCTTGTTTGGATGACAATGGCTTTCTGCTGCTGTGTAAAAACATCTTTTAAAGAATTGATATCAATATCCCCCAAAGATTTTGTCAGATCTTGCTTCATTTGATTTATGTTAAAATTAGTTCCATAAACCGTTACAGAAGTTCCACCCAATAGAGAAATATCTTTGTAAATAAAATCATGATTATGCACATAGAAAATCGCCATTGATGCAAAAGAAAGAATTATGAGCAGTGCTGTGAGTATTATAAGAAGTTTGTAATGCTTGTCGTAAGCTTCCCTAAATCTTGAAATAAATTTTTTCTTTTCTTCCATTGTATTATGCGTAGGCCGGGAGTCGGACCCGGACCATCTGCTTGGAAGGCAGATATACTAACCGCTATACTACCCACGCTTAAAAATATGTATTATAATAGAGTTTTAAAGATTTGCTGTGCAGCCAAATAGGAATGCGCCCGATAGGATTTGAACCTACGACCCCCTCCTTAGGACGGAGGTGCTCTATCCAGGCTGAGCTACGGACGCATAAAAATGCAATCGCACGTCTCTAAAGAGCCATGATGCAGGGAAGAGGATTCGAACCTCCGAACCCACTAAGGGACGGGATCTTGAGTCCCGCGCGTTTGACCACTTCGCTATCCCTGCGCAAATAAATCTACGATAATTAAGATTAAGAACCTTTTAAAAATATATAGAATTAAATCTTTTTGGAAACGAATTCCAAATCTTTTTCCAATGCAGATATAGCTCTTTTGAATATTTCATTGACTTCAATTTGTCCAAAAGACTCAATTGTAATTATAAGTTCATCTTTAGGTATCATTTCTAATTTCTTGCCTTCTTCTCTACAGATTTCCTCGCAGATATCAGAAACTTCCTTCTTTTGGTCATCGAGAATAACAATACTTTTTCCTTCTTTTTTGATTTCATTATTTGGGAGAAGCTCTTTCATTCTTTCATATAAATCTCCATCCATTTTTATTTCAACAACATGCCTGTAAAACATTAATCCCGGTGAGAATTTTGAATGTTCATTTCCTTTTCCTGTTTTAGCAAAAGCAACAATTTGCATTTCTCCATCTTCTCCAAGTGAGGTTATGGGAATTTTATCATAAACAACGCCTAAAGCTCCCTTCAAGTCTCCAGAATAAACAAGCCCCTCTCCCTTTACTTCTAATTTTAATTCCATTTCTGTCTTCTCATTAGTGGCTTTATCCATTTTTAGAGGAATTAAACCAATTCTATGAGCAATGGTTTCATCATATAAGGGGGAATCATTCTTGTAAATTTCAACTTCATCAACTGCGAGAATAGGGATCTGATTTAGATAACGTCTTATAGCATTTGCTAAACTGTCACTAATTTCTGCTCTGAATGTAATCTGATTTTCTTTCCTTTCTATGATTTCCATTTTAATGAAAAATTTAAAGAGCTTTTAAACTCTTCTTCCTCTTCTTCCTCCTTTCTTCTTTGGTCCACCTCGAGGAATTCTTGTAACATCAAGTATGTTTAAAATTTTAAATCCCGATCTTGAAAGGCTCTTGATAATTGCATGTGCACCAGGCCCGGGGGTTGTATTTCCTGTCTGTGCCCTTATTCTTACATACAATGATTTTATTCCCAAGGGCATTATTTCTTCAGAAACTCTTTTTGCAATGAACATCGCGATTGTAGGATTAGCTTTTAATCTTGAATGCTTTGTAACCATTCCACCTGTAACTTTAGATAATGTTCTTCCAGACATATCTGTAACATGAACAATAGTATTATTGAACGAGGTGTAAATGTGAACTATTGCTTCAATTTCTTTTTTTCTTCTTTCAGATTTCTTTTCTTCGGATTCTTCTTCTAGGAGTTCTGGTTCCTGAATAAGTTCAGTTTCCATTTGCTTTTTCCTCCACTATTTCAATTTTTTTCCTATTAGCTTGTTTCAAGGAAATATTATTTTCAAATTCAACAGGAACAACATATGCTGGACTGTTTACAACTTCTCCATTAACTAATACTTTCTTATGGACAATGAATTGTCTTGCTGCTTTTATCGTGGGTACAAGTCTCTTTTCTGCGACAATTGTCTGCAATCTTCTTTGCATATAATCTTCTTTTGTCAAGGATAAAACATCTGCTATGCTCTTAACATTCAAGCCAATCTTCCTGATTCTCTTGAAGAAAGCTTCTTTTTCTTCTTCGGGGGCAGAAATCAAATTCTTTGCCTTTTCCCTCATAACATCAACTCTGGCCTGAGCTTTCCAGATTTCTCTTTTATTTTTTAATCCAAATCTTTCTGTAACTATTGCTTCCTCTTCAAACCTTTTTTTATCATAAGGTTTCTTTGGTCGTGAATAACTTTTATGTTTTCTTTTCATTTTTTAACTGGTGTTTTCTTTTTAATTCCAACTCCCCTATTTCTGTTCTTTCTGAAGTTTCCCTTTGTTCTCTGGCCTCTTAAAGGAAGTCCGAGAGCATGCCTTACTCCTCTAAAGTTCTTGATTTGCTTTAATCTCTTAATATCAAATTCTTTTGCCAAGTCCAAATCTACTCCCGTAAGATGTCTGTTCTCTCCTGTTTCTCGGTCTCTCCTTCTATTCATAAAATGTGCGGGCAAAATTGGTTTTTTGGCGAATTCAGAAATTCTTTTTATTTCCTCTTCAGTAAGAGCACCAATCTTCTTGTATTTATCAATTCCTAATGTCTGGCAGATTGCATTTGAAAAGCTCCAAGATATTCCTTTGATTGTAGCTAATCCCGCATAAACGGTCATACCGCCTTCTATATCTCTCGATAAAATTCTTACAATTCTCTCGGTGTTTTGTATTTTTGCTTCCATTTTAATGCACAAAAAGGTTATATCTTTCCTTATCTACAAGTTCTTTAAAAATTCTTCTCTCCACTGCTTTTTGAGGATCTGGGAGATTAGGAATTCTCTTTCGGATATCTTCAAAAGACTCAAAAGGTTTTTCTTCTCTTTGCTTGAGAATATCCTGCATATGTTTCTTTCCTAAACCCGGCAGAAATTCCAACTGATGGACTCTCTTGTTTATTGCATCGGATTTATTGAAAAAAGTCACGAACTCGCTCTCTCTTTCCTTTACAATTTTCTTTATAAATTCTTCCAATTGTGTCTTTGCCGATTCAGAAACCTTCTCGGAAGATAATCTTCCTAGAATGTAATAGACTTTGTCTCTTTTTCCTTCCCCAATATAAACTCTTTCACCAATTTCAAAATTTTCTCCTCTCCTAGGGACTAGTTCAAGAAGGGTGAGGTTCTTTTCACCTATAGCTTGCACTACAGGAATCATTTTCTTTTCTAGAGGATATCCGTTCGGCAAATAATCCAGCACTATTGCATATTCTTCTTTGTCCATTGTAACTATTTGGTATATTCTTTAACTGTATCGAGTATTTTTTGAGATTCATTTTCATCTAAACTGATATCGGCAAAAATTTTATTTATATCTTCATTTGTTTCCGGCAGAATATCAATGATTTTAGAAATGTAGTCTGATTTAAGCTTCATTAGGTTCAATTCTTCAAGTTTCAATCTTAATTCCTTTGCTTTCTTCAAATCTATCTTCGAGAATTTTTTTATGAATTTATTTAATTCCGCAGAATTTTCATTATCTTTTGTGTATTCTTCTGCTTCTACCATGCTTAAGGAAGTTCTATTTTTTATCATTTTACTTTGATTTTCTTTAAGTGAACCGGCTCAATTAAAAATTCTTTTAATTTATTCTGAGTATAGATCTTAACCTTGTACGCATTGCCTCGCTTCTCTGCGATAATTCCTGTTGAACCCTGCAATCTAAGAGGGAATCTGGAACTAACAGAGGGCTCTTTTACAACAGCGACGGTTTCGCCATCATTGAACTCTCTGAAGAGCTTGCTAAGTCCAGGTTTTCCATTACTATGAATTCTTTTTCTTTTACTCATAATTTACCCACAAATATATTATTTAAAAAGCTATTTATTTCTAGAAAACAGAAGAATTAATAGAATTTTTTCCCTGTGCCGTCCAATAAATCCGGCCTCATGGGTTCGAGATTTCCCTTATCCCTCGCTTCATCTGTATTCTTCTTTATGGCATCAAACATCTTCTTTCCCCAAACTTGTTCACCACACCTATCACAGATTTCCATAGACCGATTATCTTTAAGCTCCGACAAACAATAGACGCATTTCCTCATTTTTTCACCTTGATTATTTGTGAAAATGAATTTAGTTTTTAAAGATTTGTGTTATTTGTTTGATAGTAATGTTTAAAAACTAAATTTCAAAACTAATTGTATGATAATTCCAGTACGATGCTTTTCTTGTGGCAAACCCGTAGGACATTTATGGGAAGAATACAAAAGAAGAGTAGCAAGCGGAGAAAAATCCGGCAAAGTACTAGATGAGCTTGGAATTGAAAGATATTGCTGCAGATCTGTGTTCCTAGGACAAACAGACTTGATTGAACTTGTAGGAAAATTTAAGAAAGCTTAATTTTCCATCGAGATTTATAGCCACAGTTCTTACATTCAACGGATTTTATTCCATTACTGATTTTTATCTTGGAATTATTGTAAGGATTCAGGCATTTCTTGCAAAAAGATTTTCTTTTATTACCTAATTTAATATTATTATTCTTAGAAAGATTTTGAATTTTCTTTATTTCACTAGGGATCTTACTCTTTATATTTAGAAAAAAATCTTCAATCTGTTTTTGAGCTTCTTTCTTGGAAACTTTTTTCATGAGAAAGATAGATCAGTACTTTTTATAAAAATATAGAAGACAGCTTAATGACTTAGCTTCTTTTAGAAACTAGCACCATCAACGTAAAAGGCTTAACTTCTGGGTTCGGAATGAGACCAGGTATTTCCCTTTTACTATGGCCGTCTTCAAAATTCTCTGTCCATAGACATTTATAAAACTTTTTATATACCAATATTTTAAGAAAAACATGCGGGGGTGCCGGAGTGGTCAAACGGGCAAGATTAAGGCTCTTGTGGCTTAGTGCCTGCGCAGGTCCGAATCCTGTCTCCCGCATAAATCTTTAAATAGAATAAATTGAAATCTAAATTATGTTTAATCAGATTTATGATGTTAGAAACAACAAATTCAAAGAAATTTGGAAAGAATTGAGGAAATCAAAAAAAGTTCTATTAACTCTGCATGGACGTCCTGACGGAGATTCTTTCGGTTCTTGCACCGCAATGAAATATGTTCTCGAAAGGGCAGGGGTTAGTGTTCGATTGATAAGCAAAGACCGATTAAGCGAGAATCTGGAGTCTTATAGTTTTAGCAAAGAAGTGGAATTTGGAGTAGATATTGAGAAATTAGATTTAAGTGAATTTGATCATCTTATCTTTTTAGATCATGGCTTCTTGGAGTTTTCAGAAGAATTTAAAGAGAAACTGAAAACCAAAAAAGTAATTAACATTGACCATCACGTCACGAATTCCTATTATGGAAATTTAAATTATGTAAATCCAGACCTGCCTTCATGTTGTTCGGTTCTATTTGAATTCTTTAATAAAATAAAATTCAAATTTGACAGGGAATTATCATTAAGGTTGATGATTGGTCTCTGCACAGACACTTCGTTCTTTATCCATGGTAATTCTATAGACTCATTAAAGAAAGCTGTTGTTCTTTTGGGAAATGGACTAAATTACAAGAAAGATTTATATGACCCTATTATGAATAGCCCTTGGAATCTAAAAAAGCTCTACGGGCTTTTATTGACTAATATGGAGAAAAAAGAAATTAATGGAAAGGATGTTGCTTACAGCTGGGCAACAAAGAAAGAATATGAAAAATTGGGATTAAATGTTTCTGATATAAGGTTGGGAATTGGCTGCATGCAGGACATAAAAGGCCTTAATTTAATTTTTACTCTTACCGAATCCAATGGTGAAATAAAAGGCTCATTTAGAAGCAAAGGCCTGGACACAACTATTTATTCAACTGCTTTTGGAGGTGGAGGGCATAAAGAAGCTTCGGCCTTTATACTAAAGAGCACAAATATGAAAAAAGCAATTGAAGATGTTCTAAAAGTAATCAAAGAAAAAGGTTTTGTTGAGATTATTTCTAAAGATTAAAATTATTAAACAATATACCCATTAGAATCTACTACAACTGCATGATCATCACCTAAGAAATTTTCTGAACCATTTCCGTCATCTCCCCAAGATGTTTCTATAAAATAAAGACTCTGACCCGATTGCAAAGTATAAGATTGGTTCTGATATTCGGGATTAATCGCAACTAAATTTATTGTTGTAGTTCCATCGGAATTTGTTTGCTTATTTATATTAAAACCAGAAATTGCCTGTTGCGCCTCTGGGCTTAGAGTATTGGAAGAGATTAAATAAGCGGAATTTGCATAAGGAGTATCCGCTAATTTAACCAGATTTGTATTAGAAGTATTTTGTCCAGAAGCTACGGAGTTTGTACTTCCTGCAATAATATTTCCAGTTGAATTAGGATGGGAAGAGAATAATACAATACCGACGATAATTAAAGAAATAGCAAGAAGAGCTATTAATGAGATACCTAATGGTTTTAATCCCTTTTTTTCCATGATAAGAAATTAACTATTGTTATTTATAAATTTAATGGACTAATAATTTGTAGGGAGAATAAAAACCTTTAAATATCCTGATTTAAAGGTATATTTACTGCGAGTCAAACTCGGCGTTAGCAGTTGATAATACTTCTGCTAATTTAAAATGAAATCAAAGACAAAAATAAATAAGCAATTAAGAAAGAAAGGAAATCCGGAATTAGTAGAAACTATAATGGATGCAAGAAAAAACAAGAGATGGTACAGAGTTTCTGAAATCTTATCTTCTCCAAGAAAAAATAAACTGCAAAAGAATTTAGATATAATTAACAAAGAGTCCAAAGATGGAGAAACAATTGTAATTCCTGGAAAAGTTTTATCTGTCGGAGAATTGGACAAGAAAATCAGGATTATTGCTTTGAGTTTTTCAAAAAATGCAAAAGATAAAATATTGAAATCCGGCGGAAAAGTTTCAACTATATTTGAAGAAATTAAAAAAAATCCGGATGCAAAAGAGGTTAGAATCTTAGAATGAAAATCATAGATGGAAAAGGCGCAACATTAGGAAGACTTGCAAGCTATGTAGCTAAGGAAGCGTTGAAAGGCGAAGAAATGCGGGTATTAAATTGTGAAGAAATTTTGATTACAGGGAACAAACAAGGGATAAAAGAAGATTTTGAACAAAAAAGAAGAAATGTTGGTAGTACCCAGAAAGGTCCAAAGCATTCACGAAATATCGACAAAATTGTAAAGAGAACCATAAGAGGTATGCTTCCAGAACATAGAGAGGGGAGAGGAAAATTAGCTTTCAAGAGAATAAGATGCTATGTTGGAATTCCTAAAGAATTTGAAAATTCAAAAATGGAAAAAATGGAGAAGAGAAAAGAAACAGTTTCACATAAAATTGGAGAAATAATAGGATGAGTGAAAAAGAAAAGAAGATAATTACTTCCGGAAAAAGAAAATCTGCGGTTGCAAGAGCTACTCTTACTGAAGGAAAGGGAGATGTCAAAATAAACAACAGAGATTATACTACATTGCAGTTTTTTGACAAATTAAGAATCGAAGAGCCAATAAGAATTGCTAAAGAGATTTTAGGGAAGACGGATTTTAATGTCTCTATAACTGTTAGGGGTGGCGGGGAAAGAGGACAAATTGAAGCTTCACGATTAGCATTAGCAAGAGCAATTTCTGAATTTGCAAAATCGAAAGACCTTACAGAAATTTTATCTGCATATGATAGAAATCTTCTTGTTGCAGATGTAAGAAGAAAAGAAGCGCGTAAGCCCGGAGATAGTAGGGCAAGAGCAATGAGACAGGCATCTAAGAGATAATTTTATTTTATCCCTAATTTTTCCAATTTATTCTGAACATGATTGAATAATGTTGATGAAATTATTGGTTGGTGCGTTCCTTCAAAGACTTGATTATTAAACTTAATTTTCCCAATGTAGGTAAAATTTCTCAAGATTTTTTTCAGCCCATTTATTGAAAGATTATGTTTCTTTGCTAATTGGGCAAGACTGATCTCTTCATTTAGGAATTGCTCAAAAAGTTCTTCTATCTCTTTGTAATTTTTTGCAGGGGTTAATTTTTTATTTTCTAAGATGTAACCAAAAGGTATCCGCGACATCAGATTCCCTTGTGAAGCTTTTTTTATCATTCCCTTTTTTTGTCTTTGCCCAACATTTTCATATTTTCTAAAAGTTTCTAAAATTCGCCCATCAATTTTTTCATCTGCATATTTTTTACATTCATCTTCTTTATTGGGAGAGAAGTGATAGCAAATATCACAAAAGAAAAGATTAAATTTGACGTGATTAGCTCTACTGCTGCATTTAACACAGATTTTTTCTTCCATTAATCTATACCTAATTTCTTTAATTCCTTCAAAAATTGTCTATTATTTTTAAAAAGAATTGTGGTCATGCCCAATTTCTTTGGGGCTGGAAGATTCCATTTCTGATTATCTGTAAAGATTGCTTCTTTAGGATTTACATGAAGTCTTTTCAAAGCAATTTTAAAAATCTCGGGGCTAATCTTTCTTACACCTACATCGCAAGAAGTAACAATATCATTAAACCGATTATATCGGCCATCTAATAATACTTCTTTAGCAACGGGCCAGATGTCAGAAATAATTGAAATCTTATATCCTTGTTTTTTTAATTTAAGAGCAAATCTGTAAAGAGGCATATTTCTCTTGAAATTCTTCTTGTAAACTTGTCGATATAATCTCTCCAATTTTTTGGGGTTTGTGTTCAAATCTTTCGCCATCATCTTTATTGCTTCATTTTTAGACATTCTTCCTAACATTGCATCAGAATAATAAGTATCTATAGAATCAAAGTATTGGTCTAGGGGGAGTTTCAATTCTCTGGCAATTGTCTTATGAATTCCATCATTCATTTCAAAACTCTTTCCTAGGGATAAAACACCACCAAGATCAAAGAAAATTGCTTTAAACCTCTTCATATATTAAAATTTCCAAGGATGTTTAAATAGATTACTTTTTCTTTTTCATTAGAAGTCGTTGATTGATTAACATTAAGATAATTGCTCCAATAACAAAATACGGACTAACAATAAATGTCAGAGCGACAAATCCTAATGCAATCAATGAAAGAACTACCACAATTGGATTTTTTATTTTCATTTTAGTAATCCTTCATATTTTGGGTCTGTACCCATTATAATTAAAGTTCTAATATTGTCTGGAAGAATGTCTTGCCTATATGCTCCAAACCACCAAACAGCATTTTTTAATTGTTTTGCAGCTCTCTCTTCGTGTTCACTACTACTTTTGTACTCAATTATAACAATTTCATTTTTTGAAGTTTCAAAAACAACGTCTGGTTGAGCCAATATGCCCCTTCCATTATGGTAAAGAGTTTGTTCAATTGAAGCACTGACCACATGTTCTACACCAAATCTTTCGGGGTTTGTGGCTATTATTTCTAGAGCCCTTCTATGATTAATAATCTGTTTGGGCATTTTCCTCTTTTTATCTTTAAAGATTATCAATAGGAGATTGTATCTTTTTTAATTCTTCTCGTGATATATGTGTATATATTTGAGTTGTTGATAAATCTGCATGCCCTAAGAGCTCTTGGATTTTTCTTATATCTATCCCGTTTTCCAATAAATGGGTGGCAAAGCTGTGTCTTAAGGTGTGAGGGTGAACTTCTTTTTTTATTCCTGCTTTCTTCACGGCAGTCTTGACCATTTTTTGTATGCTTCTTTCGGTAAGTTTTTCATGGGGTCCAGAAAATAAATATTCTTGATTAGATTCTTTTTGTTTATTTGATTGTTTTATCAAATCTTTTAATAAAAATTTTGGAATATTGAAAACTCTGTCTTTTTTTCCTTTTGCCTGTCTGATATTTCCAGACATTTCTTCGAAGTTTAAATCTGAAACTTTTAGATGGGTTAATTCGGAAACTCTAAGCCCACATGCGTAAGCTAAAGAAATCATAAGCCTACTTTTCCTATTTTCAATTGAACTGATTAGTCTCTTAACTTCGTCTTTTGTTAAAACCGAAGGTATTCTCTTTTCTCTTTTTGGTCGTTTAATTCCTAAGGTAATATCTTTCTTTAAAATATTTGAATAAGCGTATCTTAAAGCAGACAAGAATACAATTATCGATGATGAAGCGCTGTTGGAAAAGTTCTCAGCCATGAATTCTTTTACATTGTCTTCAGTTATTTCATCAGGACTTTTCTTCGAGAAGTTTAGAAGCGCGGTATTTGCATTAAGGTAATTTCTAAGGGTATAATTTGAGTTTTTGGAGATTTTCAGTTCGGTTTCAAGTCTCTTTAGAAATTCCTCTTTTTGCATATATTGGATTGTACGAACTTGTTTATATTTGTTATGAGTAATCGAGTTTTGTTTAATAATGGAGAACTTCCTCCCTTAAGCAATCTTTTGAATTGGGCGCAGTCTGCAGAAATAGGAACTTTACATGTAGCAACTCCAAGAAATGTAAGAAAAGTTGAAGGATCAAAATTCTTGGGTGATACTGCTGCACATAATTATTTGACAACAATAAGTTTTGAAGATCTTAAACCAGAAGTGCCGAATTGGAGAATTTTAATAAAGGAACTAGCTCGGAGTCTATAGTTCGCACAATATAGGTTGTACGAAGCTTTTACGCATAAATCTATATTTTAATAGAATCTAATAAATTTAAGGTAGAATAGGAAGATTTTTTATAAGATCTGCAGGGAAAAGTATGAAACAAAAAGAAATTTAGTAAGGTCTTGCACTTAGGTGACCTTAATACAATGTAACAATAAATAAAAAATAAAATAAAGAAATGGTTTATCTTCGCTTCTTTTTGTTATAATTTCTCATCAGCTTACTTATTCCTATAACCAAGACTGCCAATGCTATGACCCACTGAACCCACATAGTATTCCAGTTAAACATCATTCCTGGAACTAGTCCTAAGACTAATAAAGCTCCAATCACGGTGACAAGCCACGCTGTTATTTTTGCCATTTTCACCCTCCTTTTGATTTCTACTTAAAGATTAAAGATATTATAAATATTTCTTAAATTTGATTTTATTCACTAAGGTTAACTTTGTGAATGATGAAAAACTAGTGAGAATCCGGACAACAACGCCATTCTAAAGGATCGGCAGGTCTATGAGCTGTTTGAGTATACTGTTCAAGAAAACCTATTTTCTCACTAATCACCCCTTGTTTTTCTTTTAAACTTACAATTAATTCAGCTACTTGCTCGGGAGTTGCTTTATCATAGTCTCTTAAAAAGTCTGATGGTTTTTTAGAAAGTTGGATTGGTATGAAATCGTGAACTGTATCACGGGCACTGGTATCTCTCACGATAAGATAACATTCGGAATTTAGACCTTCGATAATTACGCCGAATCGAGACTTTTTCTTCCTTTTTCAACATAAACTTCCCCTTTATACATCCTTTCAGATTGCCCGATAATTCGTTCTAAAAACATTCCTCCTCTTGTTGACATAGATAATGAATTCTCTTTGAATATCTAAAGATTATTGTAAAAAATGTGCATGAAAATTTTATCAATTCTTTAGAGTAGGGGGTGTTTGTTCACTAAGGTTATCTTAGTGCAGAGTATTATTTTTTATCCCTAATACAAACAGCTGTTGATGGCTGTTTAAACAGCCTGTTTGTCCCTGTTTTTTTGAATAAACAGCCATTTTGGAGAAAAGATTTTATGAATATTTTACTTCAAAAAATTGCGATTAACAAATCAATTCTTTGGCCTTCATCGACGAAACATTTTTAAATTAGGTTTTGTAAGATATATTATGTTTTGGTTTTCCAAGAAAAAAGAGATTGAGAGTCTGAAAAAAGATGCGAGAAACAGTTTTGATTCTGTCAAAAAAGATATTAATTCAATTAATGGCTGGATAAATTTTTTGGATTTGGAAAAAAACAACCACAAACAGCATATTGACGACATAAAAGAAGATTTGTCGTCGATAAAAGAAGAGATTACAAATCTTAAGAACATTATTTCTTTCATGGGCGAGTTAAAAATAGGCGGAGCATCTAAAACACCCAAGCAGGTGTTTAATAAACAAACAGCTGTTTATCCTGTTCAAACAGCTGTTCAAACAACTGTTCAAACACCAAATTTAAACCATTTTTCAATTACTGAAAGGGCAATACTTTGGGTACTGCTAAACACAGACATGAAACTTAGCTATGATGATATTGCTGCTATGCTGGGTAAGGAAAGATCTACTATCCGAGGCCAGATAAATACCATAAAACAGAAAAGTGAGAACTTGATTGAAGAAGAAATAGAAAGAAATGGTAAAAAGAGAGTGTTTATACCTGAAGAAATGAAGGAAAAGATGCTAAAAAAGACAAAAGTGAGAGTTAAGGAAAGAGAAAAAGCAAGCAAAAATAAAAAAGAGGAGTAAAAGTGAGACAAAAAGAATCAAAAGAAAAAAGAAATAGTCCAAAAGTGAGAGTTAATTAAAATAGTTGGAAAGAGATAAAAATAAAAAAATGTAAAGAAACAGAAAAACAGGGGATTTGACTCAAAAAAGGGAGAGTAAATAGAGAGTTATTCGGTGAGCAGTAAATTTAATATCCTGTAACAAAATTTATATAGTTATTCGTATAATTGAATAAGTGAATTGGGATTATATAGCTGGATTTTTTGATGGTGAGGGGAATCTTCATGTAAAACAAGTGAGAGGAAAGAATGAAAAAAGAGCTTATCAATTACAAATAAGGATTTACTCTACCGACGAGAAGATACTAAAAGAGATTCAAAAATTTTTAGAATGTGGTCAAATTTATCTAAGAGAAAAAACAGGGGTTTGTCAGTTTACTATTTCAAATAAAAAAGATTGCTTTAAGTTCCTGCAGAATGTTGCAGAGAAGGTTATCTTAAAGAGACCTCAAGTAACCTTTCTTTTAAACGAATATTCGTTTGAGAGAAATAGTAATAACTCCTTTGATTTAGACCAATTTAGGAGTTTTATAACCCGAAAAAATGTTGTTAGAATTCAACACAATCTCTCTTAAATTTAAATGCCTCTTAGCTGCAAAATTGTACTAAGTGAGACTATGTTTTTTAGATTGGGGGAAACAGATAATTTTACATTTTTATTCTTTATTTTTGCCTTATCGACGGGAATTCCTTTTTTTATAAGTTTGCTGATATAATCTCGCACAGAGCTTTGGCTTAAGTCCAACTTCTCAGAAAGAGTCTTATAATCACAATTTTCCTCGTTTTCCTCTAGCTGATAAAGAGTCGAAAATACCAGGAATTCCTGTTCTGTAAGATCCTTAAATTTGAGCCTTATTTCCTTCTTTATACTATCAAGGGAATTTAATACCTTAAGCGCATTTTCCATAGAATTTACCCCTATTTCTATCTGTTGGTTTGC
>CAZJAO010000001.1:0-121590 GCA_964544395.1 Candidatus Woesearchaeota archaeon | reverse complement strand
CTCAAAAGTTTTAGAAAACTTATTTTAAATCCTCCGGAGAAATCCGGAGATTTTTTATTTTTACTGAGGTGTCTTTGGCGTATTCATCTTCTTCTTGCCATGTTCATTGAAATAAAGAATGCTATCAAGATTTATTCTGTTTCTTTTTGCTGTTTTGCCGAATTCATAACCCACGGGGAACAAGGCTTCAATTTCCATTTTTGGAGGAATCTTTAATTCTTTTTTTATCATGTTTTCATCAAAATGTCCTACCCAACAGGTTGAAAGTCCTTTATCTTCTATCGCTAACAAGAAGTTTTCCATTGCAGCGCCTGCCTGCTGTCTTGAATATGTTTTTCCTTTATTCTCGAATAAAGAAATTAAACGGGAAGGATCAGAATAAATCACCACAACATATTGGGCTTCTGCAATAAATGATTGTTCAGCCGCATTTGCAATTTTTTGTATCTTAGCTTTATCATTTACGAGAATTATTTTCAGCGTGAAATTTTTCCCCGCTGATGGAGAAAACCGTACTTTGTCAATGCAATCAATGATATCTCTCCAATCTGGTTTCTTGTCCTTGAAACCTCTCACACTCTTTCTTGACTTTATTGCCGAGTCTACATCCATTATATTAATAAAAAATTGAAGTTTATAATAATTACTCTTTAGAAACTTATAACTCCCCCTCCGAGAACTTCTGTGCCTTTGTACAATACAATTGCCTGTCCTTCTGAAACTCCTGTAATTGCTTTATTCAAAATGACCTCAAATCTTTTCTTGCTTTTATCGTAAAATAGTTTGGAAGGAATTAACTCCCCAACTTGTCGAATTCTTGAAAAGACCTTCATTTCACTTTTCTTTATTGGATTTATCCAATGAGGTTCTTCAATGATAATATCTTTTCTATAAAGCAATGGATGTCCTTCTGGTGCTGCAATAATGATATTCTTCTTTGCATCTTTTCTTGCAACATACCATCTTTTTACTTCGCCGCTCTCTCCACGATTTACATCAAAGCCATACCTTGGACCAAGACGTTGTCCGATTGTATAATAATAAATTCCGTCATGCTCGCCTATAATGTTTCCTTCAGAATCAAGGATTTTTCCTTTCTTTGCTTTCAATTTCTTTTGCAAGAAATCTTTCAAGTTGACTTTTCCTATAAAACAAATTCCGACTGTTGATTTTTTGTTGAAGTTGGGGAAATGAGCTTTTTTTGCAATTTCCCTTACTTCTTTTTTAGTATATTCTCCAATGGGAAATAATGTGTGCTTTAGTTCATCTTGGTTTATTCTGTAAAGAAAATAAGACTGGTCTTTTGTTTCATCTTTCGCTCGAAGAAGCTCATATCCTGATTTTGTTTTCTTTATTCTTGAATAATGTCCGGTTACAATAAAATCGCAACCAAGCTTTTTGGCTTCTTGTATTAATTTAGGAAACTTTATTTTTTGATTGCAGTCAACATCTGGATTTGGAGTTATTCCTTTCTTGTATTTCTTGAACATTTCATCAACAACATCTTTTCGGTATTCTTTTTCATAATCCAGTGTTATCAAGGGAATATCTAATGAAGAAGCAATTTGCAAAGCCATCTTTCTTTCATCTCTCCATGAACACTCGCCAAATTCATTTTTTGTATCAGACCAATTCTTCATGAAAGCACCAATAACTTCATAGCCTTTGTTTTTCATCATGAGCGCGGCTACGCTTGAATCAACTCCGCCTGACATTGCAACAAGAACTTTTAGCTTTTTCATAAGAAGACAAAATTGAAATTGGTTAAAAAGGTTTTCCGCCTATTATTAAGAACAGGAGATAACTCATTATAAGAATTATTGAAAGGGCAGCCAGAAGATAGAAAACACCTATTACATATACCAAAAAGCTATTTTTTATTATATCTCCTCTTATCATTATTGCATGATTCCTAAAAGATTTGATTACATAAACTAATATCAGAATTGAAATAATTAACAAGATAGATACATTGATAACACTTAATATTAGACTTTTGAATTGGAAAGCAACATTAAGCAATACCAATAAAATTGTAGTTAACAAAGAAGCAGCGATTACCCATCTCTTGGATTTATTACTTTTTTCTATTTGATCGTCCATTGAATATAAGCGTCCCGGAGAGGACTCGGACCTCTGACCCCATGATTAACAGTCATGTGCTCTACCAACTGAGCTACCGAGACATATGATTTTAGAATAAGGATGATATTTAAAAATGTTTATTTTAAGCCCAAATCAATAACTGGCTTGATTTGATGCTTTTCCAGAAATTTATAGACGTTTGCCTGTTTTGAGCCTCTAATTAGGTTCACTACTGCTTCCTGTGCTACTTTCATTCTTTCAGGATGTCCTATTATTCCAACTTCGTTATTATGAACTTCAAAGAAGCAATCAGTCAACTGTTCAAGAGTTCTCAGTGTTTTTCCTTCTGTTCCTATAATTCTTGCCTTAATTACAGACATGTCTTTTCTTTTTGTGTAATTTTTTATACTGAGAACATTAAATGATAGCTCTTTTTCTTTGATTAAAAGAGCGATATCCATTTTGAATCCGAAATTTACAGCATTAATAACCTGTTCTGCTTCATATTCGTCCAGAGGATCTCCTTCAAGATGAAATTCTTTTCCTCTGTTTGAGATTCTCAAATGGAGGGCTTCTTCTAATCTAGTCTTTTCTTTCACGAGATGCCCGATTTTTTCTGCTAGTATTTTTTTCATTTTAAGATTCCCTCATTTTCCAAAATTTCTTTATGATTATATGCAAGTTTCATGTCTTTTATTTCCTTCGGTTTGAACCATCTGACTTCAGAAGTTTCATCTTCTGGTTTTGGCTCTCCTAGGATTTTGCAATAGACTGTGACACTTAAACTTTGAGCAGGAACATCTTTTGTCGGCAAATTCATGAGCGGCTTGCCATATTTGATAAATTCAGAATCAACGCCTAATTCTTCATGCAATTCCCGTTTAATTGCTTGTTCAACGGTCTCCCCATATTCAATTAATCCTCCCGGCAAACCCCAGAAATCAGGATAAGTGAAAGAATCTTTTCTTCTTTTTCCCAAGAGTATTTCCCCTTTAGAATTTCTTATTATTGCAGGCACACCTGGAACCACACGTTTACCGAAAAGAATATTCATTCCTAGCTTTAAAATTCCTTTTGACATTTTAGAATTCAGATTGCTCGTCTTTTAGATAACCTTCCCTTCTTAACCAAGCAATTTGATTTGGACGATATTTCAATAGAACATCTGCTTTGTCTTTGTCGAATTCCCATGGCTTCACAATTACAACATCTCCAGGACGAAGCCAAAGCTCTCTTTTCAGCCTTCCGGGAACTCTGCAGTTTCTTGTTTTTCCATCAAGACAATTAACAAGCATTTTGTTTCCGCCAAGTCTTTGTTCTATAATTCCGATTATCTCATCGCCTTTAGGCAGGGGCGCACGTACAACACTTTCCTGCTCTCCTTCCTGTGGCTTCTGATGTCCATATTTCTTTTTCTGCATGTCAAATAAAAAACGGGGTGATTTATAAAATGTTTGAGACGAAGAAGACTTTTAAAGAAGGCTTCATTCAATTATCTATGAGAAGAACTACTGGAATGTATAAATTTGGAATTGGATTTTGGTCGGGAGCTTTAGTTTATAGCATCATAAATTTGATTATG
Source organism: Candidatus Woesearchaeota archaeon (assembly GCA_964544395.1). GTDB lineage: Archaea > Nanobdellota > Nanobdellia > Pacearchaeales > GW2011-AR1 > JAKLIN01. Next base: position 117,923 of record CAZJAO010000001.1, on the reverse strand, counting down.
AATTCTACGGGTTATCTTCAAAGCAAAATTCTTACTTATAATTATATAATCTCTGGAGCAGCAATTGTAGGTTTTATTTTGAACTTAATCTTATTAAAAAGAAAGAAAAATTAATTATAATAAAACCATAGCAAAAGGTATATTTTGAATACGCTGTATGCCCTCCTCAGGAATTAAGCCGAGTTCTATCGCAAGGGAAATAGATTTATCCCCCACGATATTAAAAGTAGAATCTTCCACGGACATTCTTTTTATTATTTTCGCCATTTCTTCCTCTTCGGCTTCCTGTCCTTTGTAGAAACTCTCTTTAACATCTAACTGGAACATTCCTTCCTCAAAATACCTACCCACAAGCTCAGAATCGCAAATAGCAACAACTATTCTGTATGACTTGTGTATTTTAAAAAACATTTACTAAAGGATTTCATTTATTTTTTGCTGCGAAATCTTTGGAAACTACTCGCCAGCATTCGTAACTACCTGTTTTAGACTTTGTTACTGCAAAATTCCTTCCACCTTTGGTAACAATTCTGAATTCCTTGGTTTTGAATTTGCTCTTTGTCTTAACATCAAAAAATTCAAGCTCTTCTTTCATTGTTTTACCTCCTTTAGTTTAATTATAAGCATAGAATATTGAATAAAACCCTCTTTTAAAACTTTTAGATTTCAAATTTTGTTTACAGGATGCTTCGCACCACACGCAAGACAATGAATAAATGTTAATCTATCATCTTTAATCAACTCTGTATCTGGTTTTCCGCACTCTTTGCATAGCACAAATTCTTTCACGTATTCTTCTATTTTCTGATTTATCTTCGCACTTGGAACTTTCTGATTCAAAACTAATCTGTCTCCCTCAATTTGTCCTGAAGATGCTAATTGTTTCAATAAGAATTTCTCAAAATGCTCGGGATTTCTTCTTATATATGAAGCTATGTGAGTGAAATTTGTGATTATGGTTTTCTTTCCTTCAAAAAGTCCCTGAGCTTTTGGAATTTCAAATCTCTCGCCATTTCCCTCGGGAGCCTTTATTTTCTTGTATGCATCATTAAGCATTTGTTCATATGTTTCCATGAAAATTATTCCCAAAATTACTATATAAAGTTTTATAAAAGCTGAAAATACAAAGATCTGATGAGAAAAGATATTTCGGAAGTTAAAGGGCTTGCAAAGAAAGTATTCAAAATTAATTGGTTTAATGGAAGAATAACTAGCAATGGTAATCCGAACTCGATGATTATCTGGAGTGGAGGATTAATTCCTAAACCAATTGCTAAGATTGTTCCTTCTAATGATTCTGTTCTTTTGTTAGACACAAGATATACTGATAAAGCGTTGGATTTTATGAGACAGTACCAACACAAATTTTTGTCAGAAGAACATTTTGTGAGTTTAAGACTGGGAACTCAAGAAGATTTTTATCAAATCTATGACGGAACTTATAGCAATAAAATTTATGCTTAATCATCCAAGCCAGCGTACTTTACCTGGGCGCGGCTCAAATATAATTCCTTCTTCAAGCAACTTTTGAATTTCCTGATTGATAATGTCGGGGGATGTTTCTCGGTGTTCCATTATTATTTTATCTACGTAAACTCCTCCTTCTTCTTCTGAATTCTTTATGCTATTCAGAATATTATCTCTTATTGCTCCTTTGTCTGATGGAGAAACTATGACTTTAGGAGCAAGATTTTCCAATTCAATTTTTCTTATCAGGAGATATTTTGGATCCTGCAGCCTAACTATTTCCGGAGAAATATAAACTTCATTATTGAAACTTCGCAAAACACCTATGACAACAACAGTCTGTCCCTGATTCAGATTTTCCAATCTATCTACATCATCGCCGAATGATTTCAATTTTATTTGCCCTGAACCGTCATCAATGGTTACAAAAGAATATCTCTTTTCATTTGTACTTGTATACTTCTCGATTACATTTCCGATAAGATTTACTCTTACAATTCTTCTGTCTCCCAATTCCAAGAATATAAATTTCTCACCTTCAAGAACTGGTTTTCCAACTAGCAAATCCCCGATTCTTAACTTGTATGCAACGTTTCGTTTGAAGTCTTGTTGTGGTGGCATTTTACATCTTTTGGATATATCCTGTTTTTGGCTTGAATATTATACTTTCTCTTTCAAGTTGAACTAATGCATCATTTAATTCATCTTTGCTGACTCTTCCTTCCATTTCTTTTTCTATTTCTTCAATTGGAATCATTTTCCCAATTTTTCCTTCGAGTTCTGTAATAATGTCCCTTATCATGAAAATCTTATTTCTTTGCGAGGAAGTTATCTTGCTGCTGATTCTGTCAATATCAAAAGTTTTTGATTCATAATCATAACCGACTTGCATAAGATAAAATTTCATAATATCGATTGCTCTCTTTGCATCTTCTTTTGTTGCAATAGTGCTAAGTCTCATTTTTGCAGAAGCTTCAGACATTCTTATTAGAGCTTCCAATTGTCTTGCTGAAATTGGAATAGGTCTCATCGCACTTTCAGTTGCAACAGGCATGTTCCTTAAGTCAACATAAAATCTCTCAATTTCTTTCATAGCTTCTTCATTAAGAATTGGTTTAAATCTTTGTCGGGCATATGCAATATACTTTCTCAAAATGCTTGTTGGAATCAATGCTTCAGACGCCTCATCTCTTGTATGCTGGTATAAAACATGAGCGGCTATTCTCTGGTCTTTTACTTTGTCAGGAATATCTCTTAATGTGAAAATAATATCGAACCTGTTAATTAAAGTTGGAGGCAAATCAATTTGCTGTGCGACTGGCTGGAATGGGTCAAATCTTCCAAACTTGGGATTTGCTGCTGCGAGAACCGATGTTTCACTTCTCAAAGTAGCTTGGACATTTGCTTTGGAGATTGTAATGGTTTGCTGTTCCATAGCCTCGTGCATGGCACTTCTATCATTGGGGTCCATTTTTTCCAATTCATCAATGCAAACAATTCCCTTATTTGCGAGAACCATTGCTCCTGCTTCCAAACTCCAACCACGGAGATACTCATCTCTTACAACAGTAGCTGTAAGTCCTGCTCCCGATGCGGATTTTCCTACAACGTATCTTCCTTTAGGAGAAATATCTGCAATGAAATTTAGCGTAACCGACTTTGCAACTCCGGGGTCTCCTATAAGCAGAATATGAATATCTCCTCTTTTTTTCTGCCCGTCTGCATAAACTTTTCTTACACCGCTGAATAATTGAAGAATCAAAGATTTCTTTATTTCTTCATAACCCCAAACTCCCGGTGCAATGCTTTTTGCAAGATTTTCAAACAATGCCGGATCCTGTGAGATTTCGATAATCTGCTTTTCATCTTCTTCTGAAATATCAAGTTCTTCAAAGGTTTCTTCCATTGAAATCAAATTGTTTGCTTCTATTGCCAATTCAAATCTTGTTGATAAACCTCCAGATGGAAGAGGAACTGGAACTTCTTTTAAGACTCCAATGACTTTTACCCTGCTTCCGGGTGTTGTCTTTTCTTCCATTTTCGGTTCTACCAAATCTTCCTTGACAAAAACATTAATTCTTTTTGGCTGCTCTCCTCCTGTTAAGGATTCAGGGGTTTCTTCAATTACAAGCCTTTGAGTATCTACCATGTCTTTTGAAAGAAGCGTGAATCCTCCCTTTCTTCCGCAGGAGCATCTCATCGGCTCTCTGAATTTTCCTCCCAACTGCAAAACAGAAAGAATTGTTCCACATGAGGGACATTCAAATTTTGCATTTACAACCTGAGGACGAACATCAGAAGACTGCCTGATTATGCCTTCAATAACAATTAGTTCATTAAGATGCTTGGAACGCATGTTTCTGATCTTGAGGAAATAACTATCAGGAAGATTTGTAAGCCTTACTCTCGGTTTTGTAATCATTCCAGATTCTTCAATTGCAACTTCTATCAATGCAATTGTATTCTCTGGTGCTGCAAGAATTTCATCAGACAAGCTGTTGGAGAATTCACTGATTTTCATGAAATCTAGGAAAAGCACATTGTTTCGCTTTCTTAAGGAATCTCCAAACTCTTTTTTGTAAAAATCAAAGAAATTCTTTGCTTCCATGACCAAGTCTTCCCTTGGTTTTTTAGCCTCTGTTTTCTCGTCTTCTGCCATGCTTTTAGGAAAGCTTCTGGTTTTTATAAATTTGTATAGAATTGGGTAATCTATATTGAAAATCCTCACAAATAAAAGCTTTTAAATAAGTTTTAATCTTAAAAAATATAATGAGTGAGCCTATAGCTCAGCCTGGTTAGAGCACCGCTCTTATATGAATGTGTTTCCTGAAAAGTAAACATAACTTTCAGAGTTAAGGGTACATCCTTAAGAACTAAGAAAGGCGGGGGTCCAAGGTTCAAATCCTTGTAGGCTCATATAAATGAAAGGAGGTTAAAAAACAAATGATTGGAAACTTTACAGAAATGATGCAGAGTGTGTCAGGCGCAATGCAGAATTATTTTGGAGGGATGTGGCCTAGTTCGGGACAATGGATATGGCCTATTCTGGGTGCGATGATTGCATTCGCAGTTGTGCTTTTTATCGGCTTATGGATTTACACCTCTTTTGCTTACAGGGAAATTGCGAGGAAGCTTAAATACAAACATCCTGCACTTGCATGGATTCCTTTCGCAAGAGAAGCCATGCTTTTGCAGATGGGTGGATTCAGCTGGGCTTGGATATTCTTGGTATTCGTTCCAATATTGGGGTGGATAGCATTAGCTGTTCTTTACTATATCTCTTTGTGGAGAATATTTGAGAAGAGAAAATATTCAGGATGGCTGGCATTAGTCCAGTTAGCAGGCACGCTTCCATATTTGTCTGTCTTTGCATCCGTAGCTCATTTCATAATTTTGGGCTTTGTTGCATGGCAGGACAAGAAAGGAAAGAGATAAAATTTAATTATTTTTTTATTTTTAGGTATATTTAAAAATGAGGAAGACGGATTTTTCCTATCAGCCTTGAGCCTTTCTTAAGGAGAGGTTGATAAGGAGAACGTAGTTCTCATTATGCCCCCATAGTTCAGAGGCCAAGAATGCTGCCCTTTCACGGCGGTGACCCGGGTTCGAATCCCGGTAGGGGCATTTTTCTTTGAATTCTAGACTTAAAGTCCACTTACTTTAAATATCGTTTATTCTCTAATAATTTAGAAAAAGACTTGTTTAGAAAATTATTCAATTTATTCTTTTATTTTATTTATATTATTGAACGGAGGTTACAAATAAAAAATGAAGAAAAAAATCAAAAGTAAATTCCTAAGCGCAATGTTTTTGGGTTTATTGGTAATCAGCGGTGGAGTTCTATTTATGCCCACGCTTAATGCAGATAGCCAACTGACGCAACAAAAAAGTATTAATATATTTGCGCAAAATCCAGAGAGATTTCTACAGACGGAGAATCTTGGATTGAAAGCAGGATTTCAATACCCAAAAGATAATTCGGTTATAGACGCAAACAATTATGCTGTGAATGAAGGAGCTTTGGAATCTGCTATTGAAGAGGGAAATTATGAAGCATATAAAGAAGTATTGCAAGAGCTTAATGGATTTCCTGAAAAGGGAAATATTATAGACAAAGAAGACTTTAATGTGCTATTTGCACTTAATAGGCCTAAATCTGAAGAAAACGAAAGTACAGAATAACTATCTTTTTTATTTTTCTAAATCTTCTTTACCATATAAACCCCATCTAAATCGTAGTCGAGCTTTTTGTAATATTCACGCACACCGATTCCAGAGATAATTGCTAACTTGTCTATGTTATGCTGTTTTGTGATCTCTTCGGCTTTGCTTAACAAGGCCTTTCCTAATCCTGTATGTTGTGCGGCATTAACTTCTTTCTCTCCAATTTTTACGCTGTGCCCATAGACATGAAGCTCACGAACTATGGCTTTTCCATTTGCAATTCTTAATCTTAGAAGCCCGAAAAGGATGTCCTCTTTATTCACGAATTCCAGGAAGAATTCTTTTCCGCCTGATGCTTCGTATTCAACGACTTTTATATTAACATTCGTATCTTCTGGCTTGTTGAAACCGACTTCTCTCATTCGGATTTCTTTTATGTTGCTTTTGTTTTTCCTAAAATCATGTTCAATGTCTTTTCTCAAATCAAGCTTTTCCAAACCTTCAACTAATTTTTCTTTTGGAAACTCACGCATGACCCTCATGACTCTGCAATATTCTGGAATTATTCTCATCATCTTTTCAATTATTTCCTTTGTTTGATTCTCATCATATGGCTTGAAACCAATTATCTTATGAGTTTTTGCTAGAGGAGAATCTTCAATAACCTGACATGGATAAATTTTAATCTGGTCAGGGCGGAAATGTTCATCATCAAAAATCTTTGAAAACAAAGAAATGTCTTTTTCAGGATTGGAGTAAGGCAAGCCGGGCATTACATGATAACCCAATTTGAAACCGGCATTCTTCAAATTCTCTGTTGCCTCAATAACATCTTTGACTTTATGTCCACGATTTGTTTTTCTATATAATTCGTCATCAGGCATCTGAACTCCGATTTCAACTCTTGTTGCACCGAAATCAAGCATTCTTTCAATTTCTTCTTGCGAACAATTATCAGGACGATTTTCAATGCACATTGCAACACATCTGTGTTCCGAAGTTTCATTCATCTTTTTGGCTGTCTGTAAATCTGGAGAATCAACACCATTGAGAGCATCATAGCATCTTTTTATGAATTCATACTCGTAATCTTTTGGATATTGAAGGAATGTTCCTCCAAGAACTATCAATTCTATCTTGTCAGTGGGGTGTCCCATTTGATTTAGAACATACAATCGGTTTTTTACCTGTGCATAAGGGTCAAACTGCAAAGCCAATGCTCTCATTATTGCCGGACTTTTGTTAGTATAACTTTGAGGAACAAATTCTCCGCCTGGACAGTAAATGCAAGTTCCATGGTCACACTTTCTTGGCTTTAAAACCACGGTTAGAGGAGTAACTCCTGACATTGTCCTTACAGGCTTTTTTAATATCCCTTCCATGAAATGTGGTGTTAGGAAACTATTTTAAACTTTTTTGATTTAATAAATTTATGAAGTCTAAAATTTCTCAGAATGAAATATGGGAAGAGATAGCTGAACCCTGGAAAACTTTTAGAGTCAAACCTGTAGAAGAGGTTGTCGAATTCCTGAAAGACAAGGAAGGAAAGATTCTTGATTTGGGATGCGGAAGCGGAAGGAATTTTACAAAAACAAAAGCAAAAACTTACGGAGTTGACTTTTCAAGTAAAATGCTGGAATTTGCAAAAGCCCATGCCAAAAAAAAGAAAATTCCGGTGATTCTTAAAAAAGCAGAAGTAAACAAACTTCCTTTCAAGGACAATTTCTTTGATGCTGCAATTTTTATTGCTGTTCTTCATTGCATTCCTGATGAAAGAAAAAGAAAAAAAGCATTGAAAGAACTCCTTAGAGTTTTGAAACCTAATTCAGAAGCATTGATTACTGTCTGGGATAAAAATCAGCCAAGATTCAAAAAGTCTTCAAAAGAATTATTTATTCCTTGGAAGCATCTTGGGAGAGAATATCTTAGATACTATCATTTGTATGACCGAAAAGAATTTTTGCAATTGCTGAAGGAAGTTGGATTTGAGATAATTGAAGATTATGATTCAAATAATCCTCTTGGACTTTACTCCAGAAAAAATATTGAAGTTCTTGTAAAGAAGAAATAATTTATTTTCCTTTTTTGAGAACACTTACCAAATCGAAAAAAGATTTCTTTTCAAAGTCAATTATCTTGTTTGTCTTTACTTCTATATTGACTTTTATCAAGCCAAACATTGAAATGAAAACAGTTCCTGCCAGATAATCTTTATCTTCCAATTTTTGCAATGAGAAAATCAGTTTCTGGATTCTGTTATTTATTCCATGGGTTCTCATTCTTTCATAAATTTGCTTTTCTATTTCATCAAAGTCAATATCAAAATCCAAAGAAATCGGTTCAGGAACTTTGTCAGGCAATAAATCTACTGTATTCATTTTTGCTTCCTGCTCCATCTGGAAACTGGTCATGCTTTTTTTTGATGGAATATAGAAATCCAAATGCTGCTGGTTGTCGCTTCCTTCCTTGTCCATTGTAAAGAATCCGGAACAGAGATATGCATCAGGATTTTCTTTTAAGAATCTTTTATAGTTGCTGTTTTCCTGAAGCTGTCGCAGATAATACTTGAAGTTCATTTTCTTTCTCTGATTTCTTTGCTTAATTCTTCTATGAAGCTGTCCAATTTGGATGACCTTATCTTGCTGTTTCCTTTTTCTCTTATTGCTATGGAACTGTCTTTCTCTTCCTTGTCACCAATAACGATAATGTAAGGAATTCTCATTATTTCTGCTTCCTTTACTTTTGCAGGAACGGTTGTCTGCCTGAAATCTGCATCAAGTCTTATGTTTGGAATTCTCTTCCCGATTTCTTCAACAACTTTCTTGGCATATTTTTCATTCCTGTCTGTGAAAGAAATTATTCTGACTTGCATTGGAGCAAGCCAAACAGGAAGGCGGCCATTCGTGTGTTCAAGATAAATTCCAATAAATCTCTCCAAACTTCCATAACTTACCGTATGCAACATTACGGGACGCTTCCTTGTGTTATCACTATCAACATATTCTAGTTCAAATCTTTCAGGCATCGAGAAATCAAGCTGGATTGTGGAAAGCTGCCAAGTTCTTCCAAGAGAATCTTTAACATGGAAATCAATTTTAGGACCATAGAAAGCACCATCTCCTTTATTGACTTTGTACTTCATCTTTTTCTTTTTCAGCGAATCTTCCAATAACTTTTCAGCCTTGTCCCACATTTCATTTGTTCCGATTCTTTTCTCGGGTCTTGTAGAAAGTTCAATATGGTCAAATTCCAATTTGAATTTCTTGTATAATACATCGATAAGTTCCATTATTGCGAAAATTTCTTTTTCTATTTGCTCCTCTGTGCAGAAAATATGTGCATCATCCTGCGTGAATTGTATTACTCTGAATAATCCTGCCAGAACTCCTGATAGTTCCACTCGGTGGACAACGCCCATTTCACCAACTCTTAAAGGCAAATCTCTGTAGGACTTTGGACGATTTTTATAAACCAGCATTCCCCCGGGACAATTCATTGGTTTTACAAGAAATTTTCTCTTCTCATATTCTGTCGTGAAATTATTATCCTTGTATTTTTCCCAATGTCCCGAAATCTGCCAAAGTTTTTTATCCATAATCTGCGGTGTTGAAATTTCCTGATATCCTGAATTTCTATGAAGCTCTCTCCAATAATTAATCAGCTCATTTCTTATTATCAAACCATTATTATGCCAGAACACCATGCCTGGAGCTACTTCTGAAAAAGAAAATAGGTCCATTTCATTTCCAATAATTCTATGGTCATTATCTTTCAATTTGGAAGTATCTAATTTGGACTTTGAGATTTCTCTTAAGAGCTGTTTGGGGTCATATTCTTCCACACTTTCCTTTCCCAGAAGTTTGATTTCTCTTGATAATTCTGAAAGAGGATGTCCTTTGACTTTTAATTCAAATTCCTTGTAATATCCAAAAGGAGCACGAACCGCTTCAAACTTCTTTTTCTTGAGTTCTTTTTCAGCTTCTTCAAGGATTTTCATAGCCAATTCAGGATTTCCAAGATTTGAAGATAGGTGAGCATATGGATATAAGACAATTTTCTTATCATTAACCTGAGCTGAAATCTCTTCTATGTTCCTTACAAGATCTTTTACAGAATCTATGGAATCTGACTTTTCAACTGCTATAAGAATTACAAGTGGTTCTTTAACCTCAATTTCCTTTTTTCTTTCTTCGCTCAATTCTTCAGGATTTTTCAAAGCCTTTTTCAGGGGCTTAAATTTTATGTAATCACAGTGCAAACTAAGGATTTTCATTCTTTTAGATAGGGGGAAAGAAGTTTATAAAATTAATCAAGGTGCATTCGAAACCTTTAAAATATCTAATTTGTCTCTCGGTTCATGGGGAAGAAAATTCTTACTGGTATGCTTGCTGCTTTTCTTTTAGTGCCACAGATAGCTCACGCTCCAATAGAATTGAGACTTCCCTTTCAACCTCCAAAAGAGAGAGTGATTATAACCGGAAATCCATTGGAGAGAGTAACCAAAGAAGCAAACACAAATATAAAAAAAATAGAAAGAAAGGTAGATATGTTGTCTCGTTATGAAACAGATAGTTTTTATGATGATGAAAAATACATTCTTGTAGCAAGGTTAATGCTTGGAGAAGACGAAGGTCACTCTAATATCTGCAAAATAGCTGATGCGTGGACGGCTCTTAATCGGGCGGTGAGATATAATTCAGACCTTAGAACAGAAATTTTAAGACCATGGGCATATTCTTGTTTTAACCCCGGAACAGATAGTAATGTTTTCTTAAAAACTCCATTAAAACATAGCCCATTAGAGTATACTCAAGAGTTTCCTAATGATTTAGATTTAGCCAAAGGCTTTCTTGCGGGGAAATACAAAGATCCAACTCATGGTGCTACCTCTTATTATAATCCGAATGGATTAGTCGATGGAATAATAAGATTTGTAAAAGGTTTGGGAAGAATAAAAACGCCAAGGGATTGGGACATGGATAGTATGATCTATCTGACAAAAATTGGAGATCACTATTATTTCAAGGAAAAAAATTAATTTTTCAACAAGAACTTATCAAGATGTTTCTTTGCCTCTGCTTTCTTCTTCCTATGCTCCTCAAGAAATTCATTAATTCTTTTGATTAGAATTTCCTTAAGCTCTGAAGTAAGAAGCCTTCCGGTTCTGTAATCATCATAAATCTTTTTCAATTTTTTATCATCAGGTTCAAAAAACATTTTCAAATACTGAAAAGAAACATCAATATCTGGATCGCCACCTAGTTTTCTATGCTCTTCAATTGATTTCTGCCCTCCTGAAAAAGCATATCTCTTAATTTTTTGCTCAACTGTTTTTTTATCATCATCTAGGAAAATAACACTTAATCCTGAATTTGAAGACGACATTTTTGTTTCTCCATAAAGCGAAGGCATGAATTTTGCATGGATTGCAGCAGGCTTTTCAAAACCGAATTGTTCAGCAATATCTCTTGTCAGTCTTATGAATGGGTCTTGGTCTATCGCTACGGGAACGAGAGTCATATGCTTTCCTTTATGAAACTGTGGAAAGAGAATGTGCGCTGCCTGCATTGCAGGATAAAAACTCCAGCCGATATTGTTTTCCGGTTTCAAACCAAATGCAGCTTTTGCTGTCGAGTAAGTTATCTTTTTTGCAACCTGCGCAGCATATTTGTAGATTTCAGTATAAGCAAAATCCTGAAAGATGAATGTTTTTCCGGGTTTAAAACCAAGGGCAATTAAATCGAGAACGTTATCCTTTGAATATTCATTAACTTTCTCAAAATCAAGATTTTCCTTGACATAAAATTTTTCATCGTCTGAAATTGGAATGTAAACATCGCAATCAAAAGTGTCCTGCAGAGATTTAGCAATCAGAAATGGAACCAAATGACCTAGATGCATTCTCTCACTCGGACCTCTTCCCGTAAGGATAGAAACTTTTTTTCCCTTTTTGGCTTCTGCTACCCATTTGTCTGCATCACGATGAGCAAAATAAATTTCTCTTTTTGTGAGGGGGTGAACTCCGATTGAACTTTTTATCTTTTCGTCTATTTTATTGACCCCAAAATCTTTCAGGAGCTTGTCATAATTAATCTGTCCAGAAACTTCCCACGGGCTGACAACCATGTTACCCTTTTTCATTCTATTAGAGAGCGAGATTTATTTTTAAACATTGTTAAATCGCTGAACAAATATTTATAAATATAAATTGACATATAAAGAAGATAAAAATGAGGAAGATAATTTTTAATTTAGCACTTGCATTAGCTCTCGTACTAATGACTTCTTTTGTTTTTGCTGATTCGACACTTCAGTGGACCACACAACCAAATTCATTATATAATCTTGGGGATGCTGTAAGCACAGCCGCTATTGTTAGCGGAACAAGTTTCTCTGCTAATTTGATTTGTAACAACGTAGTTCAAAACACACAATTTCCAACATTCAGCAATTTACTCCTCACTAATTTTACAATACCAATCCAATTCAGAATAACTCCTGATGTTTCCGGTACAACAGGACAATGCCAAGTTAAAGTTGTTTTGGATGGCACTAATTTTTACAGTTCTCAATTTCAGATATCCAATATTGTGAATGTTACAATAACTTCACCAGAAAGAGAATTTCAGCCCGGCAACCAGATTTCTTTATCTGGAACTGCAATAAAACAAAATGGTCAGAATGTAAATGGTATGTCCAATATTAATATCACTTTCGGAAACACAACAATTTATCAGGGTTCTGCACCAGTGAGCAATGGAAATTTCTTTTTTAATTTCACTTTGCCTCCTAATGCTGCAGCTGGTCAATATTTAGTTAATATCTTATCATCGGAAACGGATTCATCTGGGCAGGTTTTGAACATGGGATATACTGATTTCAATATTCTCGTTGACCAAGTGCCAACGACATTGAATATTGTGCCTGAAAGCAATAATCAAAATGTTATGCCTGGCGGGACTTACAGTTTTAGGTCTATATTATACGATCAATCCGGACAAAAGATTAATGCAAATGTAAATTTTACAGTAACTAACAGCAAGGGCGAAACTATGGATCAGGAAAAAACAGGTACAGATACTGTTATGAACATTCCAATTAGTTATAATGATGTTCCTGATGGATGGACTATCTCTGCATCTTCTTTGGGTTTGAGTGCAACATCTGGATTTTTTGTCCTTAGAAATGCAGTTGTATCGGCAACTTTGACTAACAGAACACTTCTGGTTACAAATATTGGCAATGTCCCTTATAATAATCAAATTTTGGTTGAATTAGGAAACCAATCTGTTCCTTTCAATGTTTCTCTTGGTGTTGGTGAAAGTCAGAAATATATCTTGAGTGCGCCTGACGGAAATTATTCAGTTTCTGTTTTAAGTCTGGACGGAAATAATTTATTTAACGGGAATGTGGCTTTGACCGGAAACGCAATCAATATCCAGCAGGCTTCTGTAGGAGTTTTGAGCATATTTCAATACACTTGGGTCTGGGCCATTATTTTATTAATTCTTGTCTTTGTAATATTCTTTTTCTTCAGAAGATCCCATAAGAAAAGATTTTCAAAAAGAATAGATTTAAACAAGACATTTCATTTAAGAGATGGAATTGTAGTTGACAGAGGCAATTCCGTATCTTCAAGAAACAGGATGATAAACAGCAGAAATCTAGCAGATTTTTCCCCCTCTATTCAGGGTGAAAAGCAGGGTTCAAGCATTGTTGCTGTAAATATAAAGAACTTTGAAGAAGTACGTTCAGGAAAAGGCGGAATAAGTGAAACAATGAACAGACTGAAATCTATTGCTGACGAATCAAGAGCAGTAGTATATGAAAATGGCAGTTATTTCTTCTTCATATTCGCTCCTATAAGAACAAAGGCACTTAACAATGAATTAGAAGCTATAGAATGTGCCCAGCAGATAAGAAGAGTTTTGGATGACCACAACAGATTGCTAAAGCAAAAAATAATCTTTGGTGTTTCGGTAAATTATGGAATGATAATTGCAAAGCAGGGGATTAATGGAGTAAAGTTCATGAGCCTTGGGAATTTCATTTCGGTTTCCAAGAGATTAGCTTCTTTATCTAGGGGAGAAATTGTTTTAAGCAAGGAGATAAGAAACAGAGTAGCTACTGATGTTAAGACTGAAAAACAAACCAGCGGTGATTTGGAATACTTCCCTTTGACTGAAGTCAGAAACAGAGAAAAAAGTCAGAGATTCATAAAAGAATTCATGAGCAAAATGGAAAGAGAAGAACAAGAGAGCAATAAAAAATTCTTCTGATTAGTCTTTTAATATTTCTTCAAAATCAATTTCAAATAATGCGACAGGCATTCTTATTTTCCAATTTCTTAAAATTTTCGGATGGATTTCTCCCATGAAACCAATTTTTTTATCTTTCAGCATTATCTCTGCAATTCTTCCCTGAATGAAATAACTTGGACTTTCTTTAGGCTCTTCCAGTCTTATTTCTAAATCCATCATTCTAAATAAATAATTCAAGATTTGCTTTGCTTCGGTGAAATTTCCGGGAGCTATAGCCAGACTTAAATTTTCTTTTTCAGATGGATTGTTATCTTTCAAGGAAAATATTTTCCCAATTTCAAAGATTCTTTGTGGGAATTCATTGTTCACATTCTCTGAGAATATTTTTAGAAGATAAGGAGTCAGACTGTTTCGGAGAATATTGTAATCTGTCTTTGAATTTTCTACTTCTATAACCCCCTCTTCTTTAAGTCCCATTTTTTCATATTGGTCTTTTGCTGTTGTCAGATGATAATTTGAGACTTCGAGTATATTAAGACCGGTTAAAATCTCCGACACTTTTCGTTTTATAGTCTCTCTTGGATTTTCCTGACCTATAGTTGAGATTTCAGGAATTTCCGGGATGAATTTATCATAACCATATGCTATGGCAATATCCTCTATAATATCTACTTCATGAAGGATATCTATCCTCCAGGGGGGTATTTCAACAATATTCTTGTTGCAATCAAAACCCATTTTTTCAAGCAATTTTCTTATATCTTTTTCTGTCAAATTCAATCCGAGAATCTGATTTACTTTTTCAGGATTGATTTCCATCTTTTCTGCTTCAAAATTTGGCGTTATCTTTTTTTCACGGCCATATTCTGTTTCAATTTCAAATATCTCTCCGCCCATGTCTGATAAAATAGAAACTAAGATATTCAAGCATTTGTTCAAAATTTCGAGATTGAAACCCGAGCATTCAATGAACATATCCTTTGTTTTTTCTGTTATTCTTCCTGTATCATGCGAGTTTATCACCGGAGGCATGCTCAGCACTTTGCCTTGAGAATCCATGAAAACAGGGAACCTTGCTTTTCCTGCGAGAAGATGTGCATATTCCTTTCCTGTTTGGTGCCTTTGCAATATTTCCAACCCAGACATCTCCCGGTCAGAATCAAGCGGCCTGAATTTTATTTTATCCGGCTCAAGAGCCTTAAAATAGATTGGGAATTTTATCTTATCTACGGGATAAATCCCAATTGCAAGTTTCTTCCTCTTTCGTCCAAGAGTAGCATGCAACTTTTCCTGAATTTCAATAAGTTCTTTTATTCTTTCTGAATCAAGCTTAACTCCCTTGATCACTGCACAAGCAGTGTAAGGACGTATTTCTTTTAAGGAATTGTCTATAATTACCTTGTAATTTGACTTTGATATTTTATACTTCTTCATTCCCTCATTTTTCTCAAGGAATGCCATAAATGCTCTCTTGAATCCATGATAAGACAATAAGTCTGGGCGATTTGGGAAGACTTCAATCTGTAATTCATCTTTTGTCAGTTTGTCTATAGGTGTTCCTAAAAGCGCAATCTTTTCTTCCATTTTCTCATCAATTTTTCCAATTTCTTTCTCAAATTGATTTCGATTGATTGAAACTATTGCCATAATTTCGCGATTTTTTCAAGCTCTTCATTGCTTGATATTTTTGCCCTCTCAGGATTTAATTCATGCATCTCATTAATTGGAATGAGGTGAACATGTGCGTGCGGAACTCCAAAACCTTCTACAATTAGGCCAATTCTTTTTGATTTCATCTTGCTTTTCAGATCTTTTGCAATTTCTTTAGCCTTTAACATTAATTTAGAATAATCCTTATCACTTAAGTCGAAAACATAATCTTTATGATTTTTTGGTATTACTAATAAATGTCCGGGGTTTATAGGTTTCATATCTAAGAAAGCAATATGGTTTTTATCTTCCCAGATTTTTATTGCAGGAATTTCCCCCTTCACGATTTTGCAAAATAAACAATTTTCGGTCATTATGTCTTCATCCAGAATTTTATATTTCTTAGCATTTCTAAATCATTCTTGTATACTTCTCTCAAGTCCTTTATTCCATAATAATTCATTATCATTCTGTCAAATCCGGGACCCCAAGCCAATACAGGGATATTTTCACCAAGCAAAGGAATTGTAACTTCCGGCCTGAACATTCCTGCACCACCCAATTCAACCCATATCTTTCTTTCTGGATGCCAGACATCTATTTCAACACTTGGCTCTGTATAAGGGAAATAGCTTGGTCTGAATCGTATTTTTTCAAAACCCATTTTTGTAAAGAATTGCTTCAAATAACCGAGAAGGTGCCTGAAATTTGCATTTTTATCTATGACAATTCCTTCTGTCTGATTAAATTCAAATCCATGAGACCAATCAACGGTTTCATTTCTGAAACATTTTCCAAGCGCGAAGAATTTCTGAGGCAAATCTTTTGTTTTTAGCTGTGATAAAGTTTGAGCAGAGAGAGATGTTGTATGAGTTCGCAGAACTGACCTTTTTGCTTCTTCTTCACTCCATTGATACTGCCATCCTTTGCTGTTATCCATTCCTCTTTCATGACTTTCTTTTACTTTTTTTACAAGTTCTTTTTCTGGCAAAGAAGATTTTTTATTAATGAAGAAGGTGTCTGCCAATTCTCTTGCTGGATGGTCCTGAGGCTGAAAGAGTGCATCAAAATTCCAGAATGAACTGACCACCATGTTTCCACTCATCTCTTTGAAACCCATATCGGTCCATACTCTTCTTGCGTAATCCGCGGCCTGATTCACAAAATGCCTTTTCCCCCCATTTATATTAGAAACAGATGAAAGAACATCATAGGTTCGGAATCTCTTTCCTTTCCATAATTTTTCAGACTTGATAATATCTGGCGTTAATTGTTCAATCAGGCTTTCTGATTTTATCCTTGAATTTATTATTTCTTTTCCTTTTTCAGTCGCTTTTATTTTGATATGATTCTCTTCTGTAATTTTTATTATATTTCGCCTTTTTTGCAATTCCTTAAAAGTTTCATGTTCCTCTTTAGGTAAAGAATCTAGATTCAGGGGCAATGATTCTATGAACACTTCTTCCGGCATTTTTCTTGCGATTTCATGGTCCCCAAAATTCAGGATAATTCTCCCGTTCTTTATATCAATAAGTGATTTTTTCTTTAAGCTCCCTATTGAAGCACGAAATTCATCCTCAGATAATCTGCTTTGTTTTAATGCTTCTTCTAGAGTGATAATTCTCTTTTCTTCAAGAAGATTTAGCAATCTCCTTTCTGGAAGCCCTTTTCTCTTGTATAGAATGCCATTGATACCCAAATCAATTGTTTTTTCCTTATTATATGATAAATCAACTAGATTCTTGTTTTTTAGAAATTCGAGAGCTCTGATTACTGATGTTTTATCTAAATTAGATTTCTTGCAGACGACTACTATATCCTTTTCTTCAATATATGGCAGAACTTTAAGTTCATTCGGACTTAAAGATTGCAAAATTCTTTTTACATCCATCTTGAATGTTAAAAAGGTTATTATTTTATAAATCTTTTATTGCTGAAGTACGCATTGAAAACCTCCTGCGGGTTTTCTATCCCGCATCCACCGACATCCAGGTCGGCATTCCTAGGGCAAGGCCGAGAGCTTTCAAATCATACTCATCTCTTCTGCTCTTCTCTCCCCATGCTATAAATTTCATTTTCAACTTCTCTTTTTTGCAAATCTTAACATTTTGTTCTATTCGTGATAAGACTTCTGCTTTTTCTTTTCCCTTGCAATCCAATAGTTCGTCAAGATATATACCGATTTCTATGCCTTTCTTTTTTGCTATCTTTGCTATCACTGAATTAAATCCAGAATCTCTCTGCTTAGACCTATCTCTCCTTCCTCGCTGTTTTATCAGGAGAATTTTGACAGGCTCTTTTTCAGTTACCTTCCTTCTTGTCTCATCATCATTGCTGGAAAAGATTATTTCGGTATTTTGATTCTCTCTTATTTTTTTCCTTGCCTTATCAAAATTATCTTCTTCTATGAAAACAGATTTCATTTCTTTTTCTTTTGAGGCTGCTTTACTTTACGGGCGTCTTCTCCTCCCTTTCTGAATCGCGAGAACATATCATAGATTTTAAATCCAACTCTAAAAAGCTCTACTACCAATCCCGCAATTATCAATATCCCCCCCGCAATTATCAATTTCCAGAACACAGAATTTATCTGCGAAAAGAAGATTGAACTAAAACTCGAAAGTAGTTGATTAGCTAAACTAGTAATCAGTTTCCCAATTCCCGAGATTAAAAATGCAGAGAGAATTAATGCTACTCCTAATAAAAATAACAAATCATATTTCTTTTTGAATAGGAAAATTAATGCTACTCCGGAAACAACTGCAGCAGCTAAAGCGATATAAAATAGATTAGACCAATAATCATGCGATTTTTCAGAAATCAAAAATGCCTCTGGAGAATACTTTTCAAAACAGTCCCAATAACCGCAGTCAAAATGCTGATGATAAGAATCGCTTACAAAATTATTTATGGTATCATTCAGAATCAGCGAGGTATTATTGGCATCTTGACAAGGGAAATGAAGAGTATAATTCTGATAGTTATAAACAAAATCTGAATTTGTCTTGCAATATTCAACTATATAACTTGATTTCGAATTTATTATTTCCACTAAGTTTAACTGCGCGATTATGGGCTGAAGAGCATTAATCTCCGGCCCCTGAACATTTTTGTAATCCAAGGATGAAGAAATTGTAAAGAAAATGCTTGAAGCTAATACTGATAAAATAAGAACAATTGAAATAAACACTACCAGCAAACCCCTAATAAAACCCATTAGCCAAATAATCAACAGAACTTTATAAATCTAATTTACATTCTTTCTAAAACTTCTATTCTTTTCTCTATTGGAGGATGAGTTGATGCTAAGTTAGCTCTTAAGGGATTTGAAAAAAATAAAGGAGCCACGGCTTTTGGGATTTTCTTTTCTGGTTCATTTTCCTTTTGAATTTTTTTAAGTGCCTCAATCAAGCCTTTTGGATAACGTGTGAATTCTACAGCTGATGCATCGGCGGTGTATTCTCTTTTTCGTGAGATTGCTAATTGGACGAGCCATACGATAATCGGAGCGATTATTGCGAGGACTATTCCTATCAGAAGGAATATGCCCCCATTTTTATTGTTGCTGTCATTGCCTTTGAACCATAAACTCCTCAAGAATATTTCGGATATTATGGAAATTATCCCAACCATGACTGTTGCGAGAGTCATGTATCTTATATCATAATTTGCGACATGAGATAATTCATGAGCTAAAACTCCCTCTAACTCTTTTTTATCCAATTTATCCAAAGAACCGCGTGTTACACATATAACTGCATGTCCTGGATCACGACCAGAAGCAAATGCATTTATCTGAGGAGATTCCATGATGTAAAGTTTCGGCATTGGTAGTCCGCTGGCTATTGTCAGTGATTCAACAACATCGTAGAATTGCTTATTTTTTTCCTTGTCTGCTTCTTTTGCACCCACACTGGAGAGCGCAATTTTGTCTGAATTGTAATAATTTACACTTAGATAAAATAGAGAGAAGATTATTGCTATTATCATTATGAAGAAGAAATAACCCGGATCAAAAGCCAGAGAGATTACATAACCTAATAAAATGATAACTATGAAAATTGAAAACATAAGGAAGAAAGACTTTCTCTTGTTTCTTGAGATTTGGTCCCGAAAATCAATGTGTTCCATATCTAAAAATTGCAGACCGAATTTATTAAGGTTTTGCATCGATAATTTTAAGAATTATAACTGATTCTTTACTAAATGAAAATAAAGGGCGTATTTAACGATGGTGAAAGAATTCCTTCGAGATATACCTGTGACGGAACTGACGTGAATCCTACCTTGGATTTTATCGATGTTCCTAAAAATGCAAAAAGTCTGGTTCTGATTGTTGACGACCCTGATTCTCCCTCAAAGATATTTGCACATTGGATATTATGGAATATCTCCCCAAATACTAAAAGCATAAAAGAAAATTCCATGCCAAAAGGAGCAAGAGAAGGACTGAATGACTTTGGAAATGTAGGTTATGGCGGACCATGTCCTCATTCGGGAGAACATAGATACGCGTTTAAGTTATTTGCTTTAGATATCGAACTTAATTTACCTAGGGGCTCAAAAAAAAATGATCTTGAAAAAGCGATAAAAGTGCATGTTATTGATAAAGCAATTTTAATTGGAACTTATTCCAAGATGAAATAAGCAAAGTAATTAAATGTAAATAAACTTTTAATCCAAATATGAAAGAGGGGACTAAAAGTATATTTTTGATTGTACTTGGAATCTATTTTATCCTTTTAGGAATATTTGCAATTATATTCTCTTTGTATAATAATAATCCCTCCCAAATTCTTTACGCATGCTATGTTGGTCTTATTTTAATTGGAATAGGTATGTTAACAAAAAGAAGTTCCATTATTCTTAGTCAGGTTTATCTGCTTACGATTCCTATTATGATCTGGGATATAGATTTTTTTCATTGGATAATTTTTAAAGGACCACTATGGGGAATAACTAATTATTTCTTTTCCACTACTCCCTCAATTCTTGGCAATTTTATAAGCTTGCAGCATCTTTATCTTGTTCCTTTGTCGATCTATGCTTTGACCTTAATAGGTGTGAAAAGAAAAGATGCATGGAAATGGAGCCTTCTTGAATTAGTTATAATTTTCATTGCGGTCATGACTCTTTCATTACCTGCACTTAATGTGGATTGCGTATTTCACCCCTGCATGAATATAAATTTTGGAATACCTTATTCTATTGTATGGTTTTTGATTAGTTTCATCATGGTCGGCGTTACTGCTATAATCTTGAATTTTTTTCTATGGCCTAGGAAAAATCGTCGAAAGAAAAAATAGAAAAAATATATATGAATATTTACCTATTTCACCAAAGATTTATATATCTGAATAGTCATAATTAGATAAGGAAAATGAACAAAAGAGGTTTATCCGGTTGGTTGGTTTGGGCGATAGTATTCTTAATAGTTGCTCTAGTTGCAGGAATATTGGGATTTGGATTGATATCTGGAGTTTCGCTTACAATAGCCAAATGGCTAGCCTTAATCTTTGTAATATTATTCTTAGTATCTGTGATAGCTCACGCAACAAAAAAATCTAAGTAATTTTTTAGCAAGATAATTAAATATAAAAAGGAGGAAAAATGAAAGCAAGTTTGGTGATATTTGGCGTAATCTTCTTAGTTATCGGAGGGTTATTGTATTTTGTTCCGCTACAACAAATTAATGCAACGGCTGTAGGGAATGGAAATGCAAACACGGCCTCTGCTAGTGTAACGGTACCTACTGGATGGGCATATGCCTCTGCGATTATAGGTTTTGTTTTACTAATACTAGGTTTAGCCGTTCCTGGGTCAGTAAGAGTTATTCAAGGGCCTGCAGGGCCACGAGGAGCTAGAGGAAGAAGTTCGGTACGTAGACGTTCGCCTGTAAGACGTTCAACGGTAAGGCGAAAATCGAGAAGAGCTTCATTGCCTAAAGGTACTTCGGTAACAACAACAACCAGAATAAAGAGATAAATTATTTTTTATTTTACTATCTTTTTATTTTTCTTTTCTTTATTTCTTCTGGATTTTTTATTATATTTAATATTCCTTAAACACGGAAACTTTTATAAACCAAAATTCAAAACTATCTATACAATGAAACGTTCAAGCCGTAGATGGAAGAAAAAAAGGCAAATGC
Source organism: Candidatus Woesearchaeota archaeon (assembly GCA_964544395.1). GTDB lineage: Archaea > Nanobdellota > Nanobdellia > Pacearchaeales > GW2011-AR1 > JAKLIN01. Next base: position 96,230 of record CAZJAO010000001.1, on the reverse strand, counting down.
GATGGAAATGGCAAAGAAAAAGGCTTAGAAAAGAGAAGCGAAAACGTAAGATGAAGAGAGAAAGAGCCAAGTAATGGTAGTTGAACTTCTGATGGGTAAATTAACACAATAATCTTTATAAGTTTCTTTTAAAAAGTTATATAATGGTTAGCGAAATCTGGACTGAAAAATATAGGCCTACAAGGTTTACGGAAATGGTTGGGCAGGATAATACCCTCAAGAGAGTAGAATCTCTTACAAAAACAAATAATATTCCTCATTTATTATTTGCCGGTCCTGCTGGAACTGGAAAATCCACTCTTGCTTTGATTGTTGTCAAGGAACTCTTCAGGGAAGACTGGAGAGAAAATTATCTTGAATTGAATGCTTCTGATGAAAGAGGAATTAATGTTGTAAGAGACAAAGTAAAGAATTTCGCAAGAACAAAATCTTTGGGAAGTGTGCCATTCAAGGTAATCTTTTTGGATGAAGCTGATGCACTTACTCCGGAAGCCCAGCAAGCATTAAGGAGAACCATGGAAAATTATTCTTCAACGTGCAGATTCATTCTTTCATGCAATTACTCTAGCAAGATTATAGACCCGATTCAGTCTCGTTGTGCTATTTTCAGATTCAAGTTATTGGAAAAGAAAGATATTGAAAAAGTAATTCAAAAAATTGCTGAAAGGGAAAAACTTTCAATCACGCCTGAAGTTGTAGAAATGCTTTATGAGGGCTGTGAAGGAGATTGCAGACGATGCATAAATCTCCTGCAGGCAACAGCAGCCATTTCACCTTCGATAAATGCTGATTTAGTGTCTACAATTATCTCCAATACAAAACCAAAAGACATCAAAATTGTTCTTGATTATGCAATTGCCGGTGATTTTCAGAGGTCAAGAGATAAGCTTTTGGACATTATGCTCAAAGAATCTATTTCAGGACAGGATGTTATCAAATCCATCCAGAAAGAAATTTGGAACCTTCCAGTTGAACCCGAAATAAAAGTAAAGCTAACCGAAAAAACAGGCGAAGCCGAGTTTAGAATTGTCGAGGGAAGCGATCCTTTTATACAACTCCAGGCTCTTCTTGCAAGTTTTGTTTTAGCCGGTTTGGGGAAGGGATAAATGCCTTGGGTTGAAATTTATAGGCCAAAGAGATTTTCTGAGATAAAAGGGCAGAATGATGCAATTGAAAAGATAAAGATTTTTCTTAAGAATTTTCAAAAAGGAAAAAAAGCGCTGATGCTCTATGGTCCTCCGGGAACTGGTAAGACTACTCTGGCTTATGCAGCAGCGGCAGAGACAGATTCTGAAATCTTTGAATTGAATGCTTCTGATTTGAGAAACAAAGAAAAGCTTAAAGCAGTTTTAGGACCGGCACTTGAACAAATGTCTCTTACTAATGATAATAAAATAATCCTTGTTGATGAAGTTGATGGAATTTCAAAAGAAGATTGGGGTGGACTTCCAGAACTTGTGGGTTTTCTTGAAGATGCAAACTGGCCAATCATAATTACTGCAAATGACATCTGGGACAAAAGTTTTAGCGCATTAAGAAAAGAATGTGAACTGGTTCAATTAAAAGAAATTGATTACAAGACAATAAAGGATGTTCTTATTGCAATATTGAAAAAAGAAGATAAATTTATGGATAATAATCTCTTGACTGGAATTTCTGTAAAAGCTAAGGGAGACTTGCGTGCGGCAATTAATGATTTGCAGATTGCAGTCGGAATGGAAGACCCTTCCAAAATTTTAGAGAATGACAGAAACAAAGAAGTAGATATCTTCAATGCATTAAGAGTTATTTTCAAGGAAAAACCTAATGATAACACACTTAGGATTTTTGATTCGGTAAATATGCCTATAGATCAGATTATGCTTTGGTTGGAAGAGAATATCCCTGCAGAATACAAAGGTGCTGAATTGCAAAAAGCTTATGATGCTCTGAGCATGGCTGATGTTTTCAAGGGAAGAATCTACAAACAGCAATATTGGCGATTTTTAGTTTATGAAAATATTCTCCTTAGTTATGGAATCGCATCTGCAAAAGACGGAATAAAGAGAGGATTTACTAATTATAAAAAACCCGAAAGAATTTTGAAAATCTGGCTCAATAATCAGAGAACTGCGAAGAAGGTTACAATTGCAAGAAAATATGCTCAACATGTTCATATTGGGCAGAAGCGTGCGATGTTTGAATTTCCACTGCTGAGACTGATATTGAAAAATCCCGAAGCAAGGAAAGAGTTGAAGCTTGAAAAAGAAGAAGAAGAGTATTTGGACAGGCAGAACTAACAGTTCCACACCTCCTTTATATTTAGCCTAATTGCATAATTTTTTATATTTAGAATTAATGTATTTATAATGGGTTTGAATATAAGTGATATAATTCCAAGAGAAGAAATAAAAATTTCTGATTTGAAAGGCAAGACGCTCTGTGTTGATGCATTCAATATCCTTTATCAGTTTTTATCTACGATTAGGCAGCCTGATGGAACTCCTCTTATGGACAATAAAGGAAGAATCACAAGCCACCTGTCAGGAATTTTTTACAGAAATGTAAGTCTTCTTGCTGAAGGGATAAAGTTGATTTATGCATTTGATGGGAAAGCCCCTGATTTAAAATACAAGACTCATGAAAAAAGACACGATAGTAGAGAGGTTTCAGAAGAAAGATATGAAGAAGCAAAACAAGAAGAAGACTTGCCTGCGATGAAGAGATACGGCAGTCAGCTTGTAAGGCTAAATCACGAGATGATAGAAGAGGCAAAGGAACTTCTGAGTGCTATGGGAATTGCAGTTGTTCAAGCTCCAGGAGAGGGCGAAGCTGAAGCTGCTTATCTTGCAAGAATCAAAGACAAGATTTATGCGAGTGTAAGCCAGGATTACGACAGTTTATTATTCGGAACACCAAAATTGGTAAGAAATCTTACTTTTTCCAAAAAAAGAAAAACATTCAGGGGATGGATAGAAGTCAATCCTGAAATTATCGAACTTGAAAAAGTTTTGAATACCCTTAACATTAGTCTTGACCAATTGATTTGCTTAGGAATACTTGTCGGAACAGATTATAATCCCAAAGGAATTCCTGGAATTGGGCAAAAGAAAGCTTTGAAAATTGTCCAGCAATATAAACAACCAGTCATGATTTTCAAGAGTGTTGAAGAGCAGATGGAAAAGATGGATGAAGAAGACAAATTTGATTGGAAAGAGATTTTTGCTTTATTTCACAAGCCTGATGTTGTAAATTCAGATTTGAAATCAAACAAGCTTGACGTAGCAAAAATAAAGGAAATCCTCGTAGAGAAGCATGATTTCTCTGAAGAAAGGATTGACAAACAATTGGAGAAACTTGAAATAACCGAAGAGAAGAACAAGCAGAAAAATTTAGAACGTTGGTTCTAAATTTTGCTACAATTTTTTAAAAAATTGCAGGAAGATTTGAATAAATGGTTCTAATCCTTGTATCGGATTTTATTGTTTTGCATTACTCTTTGAATCTCTGAACGGACAGCAGATAACTGGTTATAGATATTTTTAACTTCCGGGTCTTGGGGATTTATTCTCAGAAGTGCATTATATTCTTCCTGTAATTTTTGAAAAGATTGCCTTAGTGAATCCAAATATGCCCCCACCTGATTTTGCAGGCCCTGTTCCTGTCTTTGTTCCTGAGCTATTTGGGCTTCTTTTTCTCTTTGAAGAGCTTCTGTAGATGCCTTCTGTCTTGCTTCATGCTGGATATAATCTGCATTTGCAACTGCCATTGCCCGCGCTCTTTCAGCCAAGTCTCTTTAAGGACCAAGCTGTTTTTTTTCTGCTTCTAATCTTCGTCTAAGAATTTCAGCTTCTTCAGCAGCACGATTTGCAGCAGCTTTTTTTCTGCTTACCCAATTTTCACGAGGACCAGAAAAAGAGATATTATTTTTACCGAAATTTATACCCTGCGCGCCCCGATATGTTTTTTTTTAGCCGCAAATATTATTCCTAATATTACCAAAACAATTCCTATTACTGCAACAGTAGTGGTATCGTATATAAGCCCACTTATAGCCACAGCAATAAGAATTCCTCCAAGAACAAATAATGCTAATGACTTAATTTTTATAAAAAGGAAGATTGTGAATGCGATAATGAATATTGAACCGATTGTGTAAAGGCTATCCCCTGAAATGCCTATACCTGCAAAAAGCCCGCCGATATTTGCTGATTGGTTTATCCAATAAACCAATAAAAGAGCCAGAGCAAGAGAAATTACTGCAGAAATTGTTTTATTTCCCTTGAAAATCTTTGATGTCGAGAAATATAATACTGCAAAGAAGACAACAAAAAGAATGGCTAGGGTTATTGTTGTTGCGTCAATGCCCGCAAAAATATCACTTATTACTGATTGCGCACTTGTAAAACTGATAAATGAGATTAATGATGCAAATGCACTAAGAAGTAACCATCCCTTTTTCATAATTCTCTTACTCTGATAGTTTTTATAAATTTATCCTGTTGGATAGCTTTTTAATAATTAGTTTATTTGTATTACTATGATTAAAGGTTCTTTTGATATTATGGGGAATATAGCAATTGTGAAATTCCAAATTTGGGTGAGTTCCAAAAGCAAAAAAGAATTTGCAAAAGACTTGCTTCAGAAAAATAAATCTATCCGAACTGTTTTGGAGAAAACAGGCAAATTCAAAGGCAGACTAAGAAAACAAACTACGAAATATCTTGCAGGAGAAAAAACGAAAGAAGCTCTTTACAAAGAGAATGGATGCGTGTTCAGATTTAACATTGATGACACTTATTTTTCCTCCAGACTAAGCAATGAAAGGAAAGAAATTGCACACCAGATAAAAAAAGGAGACAAGGTTCTGGTTATGTTTGCAGGAATTTCCCCCTTCTCAATTGTGATAGCCAAACTTTCCAAAGCAAAGATAGTCTACTCCAATGAACTAAATAAGAAAGCAAATGAATATGCTAAATTGAATATTGAGCTGAATAAACTAAAGAACAAAATCATTTTAGTTCCCGGAGATATAAAGAAAGTTGCAGAAAAACTGAAAGACAAATTTGATGCAATTGTAATGCCTCGCCCACAATTGAAAGACAGTTTTCTAAAACAGGCATTTATGCTTTCCAAATCCGGAACAAGAATTTATTATTATGATTTCTGCAAAAGTGATGAAATTAATCTGATAAAAAATAAAGTTCTGAATGAAGCAGAAAAAAACAAGAAGAAAATTCAAATTCTTAAGATAAAGAAAGCAGGCGAAATTTCTCCTTACAAGTATAGAATAAGAATCGATTTGAGAGTATTATGATTACTTTTTTTCTACACCGATAGCTGTTGGAGCCTCACCACCATGCCATGTGAATCTTGGACGAACTCTCATGGGATAAATCCTTTCGGAATTATCATCAAGAATAATTGCAGAACCTTTTAATGTGGGAAGGTCATTCATATAATTTCTTATGCTTTCGCTCAAATAAGTTTGCATGATATAACCTAAGGCGTCCAAATCTGGTTTTGATGTAACCCTGTGAGAAATAACTATGTCTGACTGAGTCATGACATCTCTATGAATCTGCCCCGGCTGCTGCGTTGCAAGAACAACAGAGATTCCTGGTTGTCTTCCTTCTCTAAGCAATTGAATCAATGCATCAGAAGCGGCAGTCTTTCCTGTAAGCGGGAGAAATTCGTGGGCTTCATCAATAAACAACCATGTCAAGGGAGTTTCTTTAGTTTCCAATGATGAAAGATAATTTGCACCTTTTGAAATTGACTGCACTTCCTCTTTTTTTCTTGCATCCATTCTTTCGTTGAAAATCTTTCTTGATACAAGGCTTATTACTAATGCCCTGACATTGAAAGCTCCAATTGAATTGTATACACTTAAATCAAGAACAGAAGTAGTTCCTGCGGTAATCAAATCCCTTATTTGCGTTGCATCTTTTCCTTTCTCTGAGAAAACACCCCATGTTCGCGCTGCTTCAAAAAGAGAAACTGCAGCATTTCTTGTTTCCTGTGCAGATTTTTCGTCTCCTTCAAATCTTTCAATAATATCTCCTATTCCAAATCTGCCTTTTGTTTTCAATTCGGAGATTGTTCTTTCGATTAATATTGAAGTCGGACTTATCATATCCAAACCAAAAGTAATAATCCAATCCTCGGGGTTCAGTTCAGTTATATCAAGGGCGAATTTTTCATCTACTGAAACTCCTTTCGCTTGATATTCATCAAAATGTCCGAAAGGAACGAATATTTTAACTGGCAAGTTTTTGGTTTTCAATCCCCATTCGAGAAGCAAGTCTCTGTCTTTTTCATTTCTGAATTTCATGGTCCAATAAATCCCCATTGTATCGAAAATCAGAGAAGCAATATTTTTGCTTATATCTGCTGGAAGATTAGAAAGTTCTTCCGCAATTGCACCTAATGTATAAGATTTACCACTTCCTCTTTTTCCAGCTACTAAAACTACATGGCTTCTTACTACGTCCATTAAAATCCTATTGCTCAAAGAAGTATATTGTCCCATTTTAACATAGCCCTTTCCAATGAAAATAAGTCCCCTGTCACCAAATTTTTCTTTGTCAGAAGCGTCCCTCCCGATTATGATATCATACATGTGAAACCTCCTGCGGGTTTCTACAATTTCCAGCATCCCAAACAAGAAGTTTGAAAACTTTCATAATTAGAAATACCAAGCAGAGTTTTAATATTTATTCGTACTCGGGATGAGAACCATTAATTATTTCTCTTAAATTATCCCTCTTTTCTTTTAATCGTATTTGGGCATCATCATATTTTCCAATTGCAGCAGCTATGACTCTTGAGGGCGTACATTCTTTTAAGGGAAGCTGCTTTCCTCCCTCAATCTTTAATGTAGGTGTACCAAACATTTCTAAGAATTTAATTGCTTCTTCATAAGTTCTTAAATTAACACGTTTTACTTTTACATAACCATCCATACTTTTATCAATGTCGTATTGAGCTATTGTATACTGCTTAGGTTGTAGTCTCTTTTCAGGTTCAGCAGGAGCTGAACGTGCTTCATCTTCCTTTGAATATGATTCAGCGATTGCACGCAAATTCTGCCTTTTTTTGGGTTTGGCTTCAATTAATCCTATTCTCATTTTAATTCCTTCGATTTGAACTTTAGATAAATTTGATCTCCATTCGATGCCTTGATCATAGTAGACTTGATATCTTGGTTCTGGCTCTATTCCTAATTCATCTATTATTAATGAAAGTTCAATAGATCTGCCATTCCGCCCGGCATCTTCTAATCTCTCTTCCAACATTTTAGTCCTGGGATTAGGTGATACCTGTTTATCATTACTATTTACGGGTTCTCCAAGTAAATGCTCATCCATGCAAAATTACACAAAAAAAGGTATTTAAGGATTATGAAACTAATTTTTACATGAAACTTGACTTTATTCCCCTTGATTATGACTATTTTGACTTTGAAGGCAGAAATTATGCTAAACTCATCGGAAGAGATGCAAAAGGCAAGAGGATTTGTGTAATTGACTCCTGTGATATCTATTTCTGGGCTATTTTGAAGGACAAGATAAATGACAAGCAGATACAAAAATTAAGGGAGAAGATGGAGAAGATACAATTGAATGTAAAGGGCAGGCAAACGCGAGTTGAGAAAGTTGAACTTCATGATAAGAAATTCATGGGAAAAGATGTTAAGGCGTTTAAGATTTTTGCAACAAATTACAAGGATTTGCATGATATTGCGGATAAGCTTGGAATGGATGAAATCGAAAAAAGAAGAGGTTATGACCTTGGCTTTGTAAGTCATTATATAATCGAGAAGAAAATTGTTCCTCTTTCATGGTATGAAATTGAAGGAGATGTGCTTAACAACAGTTTGGATTTTGGAGGAATAGATGCAAACCTTGAAGTTGATTTGTGCATTAAGTTAAAATCTGCCAAGAAAATTGAAAGGGATGAATTCAATCCAAGAGTTTTGGCTTTTGATATTGAAACAGACGAGTTCAGAATCGGAAAAGGAAGAATTCTTATGATTTCTCTTGTTTCCGACAATTTCAAGAAAGTTATTACTTGGAAAAGTGCGAAGGACAAAATTGATTACGTTGAATATGTCAAAGATGAGGCTGAACTGCTTGAAAGATTTTTGGAATATGTAAAGAAGATTTCTCCTGACTTTTTAGTGGGATATTTCAGCGATGGTTTTGATATGCCTTATCTTAAATCAAGAGCAGAAGAAAATGGTGTCAAGCTATCTTTCGGACTTGATGGAAGTCAGCCCCTTTTTCACCGAGGTGCTGTTCTTACATGTAAAGTAGATGGAATTGTTCATATTGACCTGCTGAAATTTATTGACAGTGCTTATTCGCAATATATGCAGTCTGAAACTTTGTCCTTGAATGATGTTGCTCGCGAGTTTCTTGGCGATAACAAAAAAGAATTCGGATTCAAGGGATTATCTGAAATGGCTGAATCTGACTGGAAAGATTATTTTGAATACAATCTTCATGATTCAATTCTTACTTACAAATTGTTCTTCAAATTCTGGCCTGATTTGATAGAATTTTCAAGAGTTATGGGGGAACCTATGTTTGATGTTTCAAGAAATGGGATGTCAAAGAATGTTGAATCTTACATAATTCATAATCTTGAAAGATTTAATGAAATTCCTGAAAAGCGACCAATGGCCGAAGAGATTGGAAAGAGAAGAAGGAGAGAGAAATATGAAGGAGCATTTGTTTTTCAGCCTACTCCCGGACTATACGAAGACATCGTATTATTTGATTTCACAAGCTATTGGCCAAGCATAATTGTTACTTTTAATCTGTCTGCATCGACTCTTCTTGAGAAAAAAGAAAAAGATTCGCTTGAAGTTGATATAGGCAGAAAAGTTTATTTTGACAAAAAGCCCGGATTCTTCCCTGAAATGCTGAAAGAAATAATTCTTTTGAGAAAAAAATACAAGCAGGAATTAAAGAAAAAAGACAGCGCGATTACAAGAGCAAGAAGCAATGCTTTCAAGCTTTTGGCAAATGCCTCTTATGGATATCAGGGATTTTTCGGGGCAAGGTATTATTGTCCTGAAGCTTCCGCAGCAACAACATCCTTGAGCAGAGATTTCATTAAAAAAATGATTGATGAAATTGACAAATCAGGATTCAAAACAATTTATTCAGATACCGATTCCATTGCTTTCCTGAAGAATGGAAAATCCAAAAAAGAAACTACTGAAATGCTTGAAAAATTGAATGAAAAACTTCCCGGAATAATGGAACTGGAATTAGAAGATTTTTACAAGAGAGGAATATGGGTTACAAAGAGAACAGGAGAATTTGGAGCCAAGAAGAAATATGCGCTGATTGGCGAGGAAGGAAAATTAAAGATAAGAGGATTTGAAACAGTAAGAAGAGATTGGTGCGACCTTGCAAGAGAAACGCAAAACAGAATTTTAAGAATGATTCTTGAAGATGGAAATGAGAACCGAGCATTAACTTATATAAAAGAGATTTCTGCAAAAATCAAGGAACGCAGAATTGACAAAGAAGAAATTTTAGTAAGAACGCAATTGAAAAAGCCTATTTCAGAATACAAATCTATAACTCCCCACGTCATTGCTGCGAAAAAAATGGAAGAGATGCACATTCCAATTGATGAAGGAGCTTTGATAGAATATTATATCGCAGAGCAGAGCCCAAATGGTTCTGCATCTCCGAAGAAGAAAGGACTTGTAAGAGATAGAGTAAAACTTGCAAATGAAGAAGGAGAATATGACATTGAATATTATCTAAAACATCAGATTCTTCCTGCTGTTGAAAATATCTTTCAGGTTTTCAATCTGGACATTAATGCAATTTTAGAAACTAAGAAACAGATGACCCTTGGAGATTTTTAAGCAGCGTCTCTTTCTCTTGCAGCCAATTGTTTCAGGACTCCATTTAGAGTCTCATCATCAATCTCCGCATTATTTCTTGCTTTTCTTAATCTTTCCAAAACTAATTGCTTTCTATTGTAATTAGCCAAACTCAGTCTCATTTCCGCTTGCCTTCTCCTCATTTCAAGATCTGCTAAAACACTTGCTTCTGCATTTCTAAGTGCCTCTTCTGGAGCTATGCCCCTCGCCAGCTCTTTGGAAATTTCATAAGTCGTTGTTCCGCTTTTATTTCTTGAACAAACATACATCTGCCCATCTTTTACTCTAAACTCTAGCTCTCCTTTACCAACTGCAATCTTCTCAACAAGAGGAGAATCACTTGTCCTTACAATTCTCTGTGGGTTTACTCTGAATAACACTTTGCTAGTAACAGAAGTTCTCTCGTCTTCTATATAACATAGTGCATCAGCTTTTAACTTTCTTGAACCGTCATTATAACTTACCAAATCCGATTTTTTCCCTGCAAATGCTTCTCCATAATAAGAGACGGGAAGTTTTCTAAGAGTAACAGCAGTACCTTCACTTCTTGCATATAATTGCCTTTCTCCTTCCATTTTATCTCTCCAAGAAATGATTATTTAAACTTTGCGAACTAAAAAATCAGAATTATTTTATCCAATGCAAACCTTCAAAATCGAACTTGAAATCGATGCATTTTTCCTTGAAAATTTTTCTTATTTTTTGCTTGTCTCCGAAGAACAAAATACAGCCTCCACCACCTGAACCGCAAATTTTAGCTGCTATCGCTCCGTTTTTCTTTGCAAGCGTAATCATTTCCTTTATTTTTGATGGAACTATGTCTGGATTGAGTTTTTCTCTTTCTTCTGTTTCTTCATTTAACAATTCTGCAAAACTGTACAAATCTTCTTTCTCAAGGGCATTTTTCATTTCGATTGCTATTCTTTTTATGTTAAGAAAATTTTTTACCTTTTTCCCGCTTTTTAATCCTTCAATCATTTTGCCATTAGTGTTCCCCGAGAAGTGGGGTTTGCCGGTATAAACAAGAATCAAATTATTCTCTAATTTTTTCACAAAGGCTGGTTTTAATTTTAATCTATGGATTTTTACTTTGTTATCATTAAATTCCAAAAAGTTTATTCCTCCGAGAGCGCCTGCATATTGGTCTTGTTTTCCACCAATCAAACCTGTTATCTGCTCTAATTTGTATGTTTCTTCTGCAAGAGAGATTTTATCATTTTCATCTGCAAACTTTTTTTTGCTGATTAGTGAAAGCCAGACGAGATTCATTACTCCGCTTGTTCCAAGCCCCGAAGAAGTAGGAATATTTCCGGAATAAGACAAGGAAACTTTTTTATCACTTGATTTGAGCTCCCCTATAATGTATCTGTTTATAGAAGCATTTAGAACTGCACCACCGTGCATTTTTGGGAAAGGCTGAACATCTGTCGTTCCCCCTCCAAAGTCTATTCTAACAGGAGCTTTTACCCTTTTTACCTCTTCTTTCATTAAGTTATTAAACGCATATCCTTTTTATTTTTTATGCAAAAGTATCCTCTTAAACCAGAATTTGAAAATAGAATGAAAACTCTACTTGGGGATGATTTTGAAAAATTTGTTTCTTCTTTGGAACAAAGACCCCTAAGCTCGATAAGGGTAAATGAACTTAAGATTTCTCCTGATAAACTAAAGAAAGAACTGGAAGACAAGGGCTGGAAAATAAATCAGCCAATTCATTCTCATCCTGAAATTATGGTCATTGAATCACAATTAGAACCAGGGGAAATAGGAAGAACCTTTGAACATCTTCTTGGATATTATTATGTTCAGGAAATTTCCAGCATGCTCCCAATAATTGCTTTGAACCCCCAGGCAAATGAAAGAGTTTTGGATTTATGTGCTTCACCAGGAAGCAAGACAACAGAGATGGCTTCTTTCATGAAAAATACTGGATTGATTATTGCAAATGAGCCGGATTTTGGAAGAATGAAGATTCTTTCTTCCAATCTTGAAAGATGTGGTGTAAGCAATGTAATTGTTACAAGAAAAGAAGGAACTGCTTTATGCAATAAATTATTCGAAAATGGATTTGAATTTGATAAAATTCTTGTAGACGCCCCCTGCACTGGAGAAGGAACTTTGAGAGCAAATCCGAAAACAGCCTTGATGTGGAATCCAAATGGAATAAAGAAAATGTCCTCTTTGCAAAAAAGATTAATTTCTTCTGCAATTAAACTTCTAAAGGTTGGTGGAGAAGTTGTCTATTCAACCTGCACTTATGGTCCCGAAGAAGATGAAGAAGTTGCAGACTTTGTTTTGAAAGAATTTCCAGAGCAAATAGAAATTGAAAAAATTGCTCTTCCTCTTAAAACTCATCAAGGTATTACAAAATGGCAAGACAAGGAATTTTCAGAAAAAGTTAAATTTGCGTGCAGAGTCTTTCCTTTTGATAATAACACAGAGGGATTTTTCATAACTAAATTTAGGAAGATAAAATAAGAATAAATATGATAGAAATACTAAACACCAAAGAATGGCACAATGTTGCAAAGTTTTTAAGAGAACAATTTGGAGTAGAGCACTTTTCAGGAAGAATTATGAAACTTGGTGAGGAAAAATTATTTTTATTTACGGGTGATGCAACCAATGAAGAGATAAAGAAACTGGAAGAAATTGTCCCTGTTGAAAGATTAGGGGTTTATTTTGCAAAATTAATAAGGAATGACGTGAAATTGAACATTGAAGGAACACAAGCTTTGAAAAATCAGATTAAAAAGAACATTTTTGAAATAGATGAAGAGCAAGCAACAAAATGGATGCAAGGGCAGGAACTGAACATCAAAACAGGCAAGAAGAATTTCTTGGTTATGAAATATAAGGATAACTTTTTGGGTTGCGGAAAGGCATCTGAAGAGAAGATTGGGAACTTTGTTCCTAAAATGCGAAGACTTAAAAGCAGAACCTTCAGCACCTAGCGGGAAGTTGAAAGCAGAACCACAAATTTAAAAGCCTAAAATATTGATTATTAACATGACTGAAAAGAATTATGGGGGCGCGGCACCTTTCAGAAAACAGATAAAAGAAGCAAAGTCAAGTTCCAGTTTGGAATTCTCTGAAAAAGACAAAAAACAAAAAAAAGGATTGGATGAAATTGATTTTGACAAGCAAAAAATATTGAAGGCAGGACATATCACTTCTGAAATCAGAGAATATGTCAAGGAAATTGTGAAAAAAGACATGCTTTTAATAGACCTGGCAGAAAAAATTGAGAGAAGAATTATCCAGCTTGATGGAAAGCCTGCCTTTCCCGTGAATTTGAGCATTAATGATGTTGCCGCACACTACACTCCTGCTTTTGATGACCAAACAAAAGCCCATGGTTTGCTGAAAGTTGATTTTGGAGTTCATATTGATGGATGGATTGCAGATACTTCTCTTTCTTTTGATTTAGAAGGAAATGATGAAAATAAAAAATTAATTCTTGCTGCTGAAAAAGCTCTTGATAATGCCCTGAAAATTGTCGGAGAAGGAAAGTCAATTAATGAAGTTGGAAAAGAGATTCAGAAAACAATGGAATCTTACAAGGCTTTTCCAATCACGAACCTGACGGGTCATTCTATCTCACATTATGAATTGCATGCAGGCTTTTCAGTTCCAAATTATAACAGCGGAACAAGAGAGAAGTTTGAAGAAGGAATTTATGCAATAGAACCTTTCGCAACTTTTGGAAACGGAAGAATTTATGACGGAAAACCTTCAGGCATTTATGAACTGATTGATGAAAAGAATGTAAGAAGTCCGATTGCAAGAAAGATTCTCGATTTTGTAATTGACAAATATTCAACATTGCCTTTCTGTTCTAGGTGGATTGTAAAAGAATTCGGACAGGGCGCGATGTTCGGATTAAAACAACTGGAAGACAATGGAAATCTTCATCAGTTTTCACAGCTGATTGAAGTTTCGCATAGAAATGTCGCTCAAGCTGAACATACTGTTATTATTGAAAAAGGTAAAGTAGAAGTTACAACTAAATAATTATTTTTTACCTTTTTTCTTTTTACCTTTCTTTAAGATAAAATAAAGAAGGACAAGGCAAATAATTAGAATTCCTGCTCCTACGTAATATAATACTGATTTATCGATTTTTAATCCTGCAATCTGTACTTGATTTGGACTTGCGCTCCCTGATTCTCCAGGAGGGATAGCCTCTTTTATAAAGTTAAGAGTTAAGACGGCGGTATAATCATTAATATCATTTAATAGAACCTGTAAATCATAATAATTATCACCATTTAAGTTTATTTTTTTAGTTTCATTAACTGTTAAATTGAAGGTTGTTGGGAGGCTTGAAACTGTAAGTATTGCAGTTTTGTTAATTATATCATCTAATTTTATAGTATGATTCACACCCTCAAAACTAAATTGTGCTATTCCGTTTTTTAGAAGAAGTATATCATAGTTTTGCCCCGATTCTAACTGTGTCTGATTTAAAGTAAAGGATTGATAATATACTGGTAATACCGAGGCAGGAATTGCCTTGTATCCTGTCTCAAAAAACACTACAGAGTATTTTGGTATTGTATAATTGAACGAAGTTGCTGAGCTTATTGAATTATAGTATGGGGCAATATTAATACCATCTAAATAAGGATGCGAACTTAGATTGTTTGCGGTCAAAACAGTTACATAAGTTGTACTATCTAAAGGTGTATCATTATTAAGATTTATTTGAACTAATTCATCATCATCCTGATTTCTATTTACAATTGCGAGGTCATATTCATGCTTAATTGTATCTTTACTTGGCGCAATAGACAAGAAAGGTTCATTTGTTGCATTTGGAGAAAAAGTTGGGTCTACAATGGTAGAGGTATTGTACAAATCCAGATTTGTTGTCGTATAATTTGCATAATAATTTCCTGTTTTGCTTGAATAAAGATTTAGTAGGTAATACTGTGGATATTTGACGGTTCCATCTCCGCTTACATATCTGAAATATTCTCCTCCATTTGCAAATTGGGTTGCATCTGTCCATAAATCTGCTTGGCTGATATTTCCCTGCAACCATGTATTTAATTCCATAGCCGTAAGTAAATTTCCTCTCCAATCGTATTGCGTAAATACTGGTGATGAAAAGCAAGCACTTGCCCCGCAATATTGGAAATTATACTCTGTAAGCTTAATGTCCATTGAGTGATTAACCAAATTTGTAATATTGTATTTTATATTTGCCAAATTTGTTTTTATTATTGTATCTGTTGTTGCAAACATGCTATAAGTCCAATTTCTTACATCCCACAAGCTTACTGGAACCATTTCAGTAGTATTTGTTACAGACAAATTTGCAACAAATATAGCTTTTTTACAATTAGAAGTCTGATTTTGATAACTATCTTGTTCATCTACGGTTATGTTATGTGTTCCTGCGGATAAACTAAGATTATATGGAGTGTTATATATTCCAAACGTTGTGTTAGTTGTAACGTTAGCTAATAATACTTGATTACCATCTACTTTAATTTGTATATCGGGGAAGCAATCCGACGCTTCACAACAGGTCTGCGATTTTACATTTACACTAGCAGAATAATTAGTATTCCCATTGACATTAAAACTATAAGTTGAAGGATTTGATGAAAACCAAGACTTCATATCAAAATAGAAATTAGGAGAATAATAATGCAAGGAAACAAAATCCGTATAATTGCCTGCAATGCTCAAAAGATTAGTATTCCAATCATTTATACCTGTGTATCCATAAGCAAAACTATTGCTAAGCGGACTCAAGGTTAACCCGCATTTTACATCTGGTTTTACTTGCTTAATTGCAGCACAAACTTCTTTTATTCTTAATGCAAAGCATGTTACATTTTGACTTCCATTGCATAGAGCACTTAGATATAATTCATTGCCTATTTCCCAATTAGTTATATTAAATTTCTGCTGAACAGAATCATTCACCCAAGCGACTAAGTTAGATAAATTGTACGGGTCTTGTATTGAGAGGACGAATGTAGGTTCCTGGCCTGTGAGGAAGATGCTATAGTTCCTCCACCTTCTATAATTCGATTCACTAGTGGCATTATTTGCATATAAACTCCAATCATAATCCCCGCCTCCGGTATTAAATCTTATATTCGTGATACCCATTGATTGTGTTGTTGGAAGATAAGTGCTATTATATCCTGTTGGGGTAAATATCCTTTGCATCATGAAAGTATTTCCGTAAATACCCTGTCCAAAAATCATATTATTTATAGGATGATCGAGAGAAGTATAATCTATGTTTATTTGGGTTCTTGATTTCATGCTAAAACAGGAATTAGATGTCTGATTAGAATTACCAAGAGTATCATTGAACCAAACCGAACAACATCCCACGCTTCCTTCACTTAGATTTGCAATTTTTACAAAATTTAAGTTATAAGATATTCCTGAAATTGGAACGTAAGAATCATTGCCTGTGAAATTACAACTAGTAATATAACCCACTAATCCACCAACAGCAGATAAAGTAGCATTGAAAAGCACAGTGTCTCCTGCTCTGGCCCCTTGTCCTTGGAATGATAAATTATTTATGAAATTAGAATAAGAAACAACTGAAATAAAGTCAACACTTCTTGTCCCGCTTAATAGTTCGCTTCCTACGCTATCTTTTACAGAAGCATAATATGTATAATTTCCATCAGCTATTTTCTGAGGGTTGTTTGAACTTTGATTTACGTATAAGCTCCAATTACTGGAAGCATATTTATTCAGATTTGTTATATACTCTTGCTGAATTTCTGCCGTGCTCAGGGAACGATTCCAAATCTTAACAGAGTCTATACTTCCATTAAAATATCCTGCATTTACTCCGCTCCAGCCTAAATAAGTTAAATTGGGGTCCGGTACAAATATATTTGGGACAGCGGTGCCAGTCCTATTTATCAAGAGAACTCCATTGATGTATATCTCTCCAAACTGGCCTGATTTGTACGTAGCTACAACATAAAGCCATTTTTGTTTATATCTAGAACTAAAATCAGAATCATTAAGCTTTGGAGTTGTACCTATATTAAAGGAATCCGTCCCATTATTTAGATTCAAGGACCAATAATTATTGAGAGGGTCATCACGAATAATTCTAAGCAAAAAACCTTTTTTAACGACAAAATTGTTCCAGTTGCTGATAATAAGTGTGTTATTATTTGAGCCAAAATCGTTTATATAAACCCACGTTCCGATAGTAAATTCAGTAAAATTTTGCAATGGATTATTAGTGGTGTTGATTAAGAATCTTTGATCTATTCCATTATAAGTGAAAGCGCCTCCGTATCTTCCCGACGAATTCCATATCGGGCATGTGGTGCCAGTACAAGTTGCATTGTTCCATCTGTTGCTCAAGTCTACAACATTGGTACTATTTTCTCCTAATGCAGAAATATTCTCGAAATTCATCATAAGAATTAAACTATTATTATAGGCGGTATAATTTGTTCCATTCCAGTCGTAGTTTATCATGCTTAAATCAGAAGCGTTTGTTATTGAGGCATTTATTTCAATTTTATTCGTGATAGCTCCATTTCCCGGAGTGGGGCTTACAAATGAAAGAGTATAATCTGTGATAACGGCACTAACATTTTCTATAAAAAAATAAAAGATTAAAGAGAGAAATATCAAGGATAAAACTAATACTATTATCTTCCCCTTTTTCATAAATAAATAGAGACTAAACGGTTTAAATTCTTTCTTACTACTTAGAAACTTATTGTTATAATGAAATAATTTTATGTCCTGCTACTCCAAGATTGTAAACTTCAGTTTTTCCGATTTTTGCTTCGCCCTCACCTTCATGTATGTGCCCGCAGAAAACATATCTTGGTTGATATTTTTTGATATAATCTAATATCACTTCACTTCCTGCGTGTTTTCCTTTATTCCAATTAACTTCATCCAGAAATTTGTAAGGGGGTTGATGACAAATCAAGAAATTTATATTTGACCCAAATCGTTCCAGAATTTTCTTTGCTTTCTCCGTTTGTTTTTTAGCTCTCTTTATTGCTTTCTTATCTTTTTCTTCAAATTCTTTTATCCAACAATTGTCTACGAAATATTCCAAGAAACCAATTTTTAGCCCTTTAATGTTTCTAATTCGATTCTTAACTAAATTGAAATTCTTAATTTTTTTAAAATCTTCATGCAGATGTGGCAGTTTAATTCCAAATTTCTTTTCATCCTTTCTAGCCCATTCATCAGACATCCAAACATTTTCAGTAATAGAATAGACTGGAGCAAATTTAACCAAATAGTTTAGAATTTCGATAGTGGAATCATATATTTGTTTAGCTACATTTTTAGAGAGTTCAGCATCATATTTTAACTCTTTAAGTCCATTTTTCTTTCTTTCAATATTCTCAAAGAATCTTTTTCTTGCCAAATCCGCTTTACCCAAATCTCCTGTCAGAAGAATTAATTCAATTCCATTCATAGGAATTTTCTTGATTTTTTCCAAATCTCCATGCGGGTCGCCAATTGTCAGGATTTTCATAACTGAAGAAGGAATTTTCTATTTATTAGTTTTACCCCAAATAACTCCCACTTGTGGGAATCGCAACTCTTGCTGACTTGATGAAATTCTCTTCCATCTTCTTGTAAACATCTAATGTTGATTTTGTAACACTTGGGCGAACTTTGTTCAATGCTTCTTCAAAATGTTTCTTTTGAACATATATCGCATCTGCTGATTCCCTCAGAGCGAGCATTGCTGCTTCCCTTGCCAAAGATTCCATGTCTGCACCAGTATAACCTTCTGTTTGAGTTGCAAGCTCCGATAAAAGTGTGTGTCTTTCTTTTTCAGTCAATAATTTTTTTTCATCGCCAAGAGGCATACTCCTTGTATGAATCTTCAAAATATTTTCTCTTGCTTTTTCATTTGGTGCATCAACAAGAAGAATCTTATCAAATCTTCCAGGTCTTAGTAAAGCCCGATCCAACATATCTGGTCTATTTGTAGCACCAATGACAATAACATTGCTTAAATTTTCAAGACCATCCATTTCTGCTAGTAACTGGTTCAAAACTCTTTCTGTTACTTTTGTTCCATTATCCATTCCTCTCGCTCCCGCTAATGCATCAATTTCATCAAAGAAGATAATGCATGGAGCTACCTGTCTTGCTCTTTCGAATATTTTTCTTACTCCTTCTTCAGATTTTCCAACCCACATGCTTAACAATGATGGGCCTTTGACCTGAATGAAATTTGCTTCTGATTCTGTTGCAACTGCCTTTGCCAAAAGAGTCTTACCTGTTCCAGGAGGACCATAAAGCAAGATTCCACGAGAAGGACGGATTCCCATTCTTGTGAAACTTTCTGGTCTCTTCATAGGCCATTCAACAGCTTCTTTCAATTCCTGTTTTATGCTCTCCAATCCGCCGACATGTTCCCATTCGACATTTGGATTTTCAACAAGAACCTCTCTCATAGCAGAAGGACGAACAACTTTAAGTGCCTCTATGAAATCTTCATGCTTAACTGTCATTTTCTCCAATACTTCCATTGGGATTTCTTCTTCCTTGTCCAGTTTTATTTGGGGAAGGAATTTTCTAAGGACATTCATTGCCGCTTCTTTTGTTAAAGATTCTAAATCTGCACCGACAAAACCATGAGTTACTGCTGCTAATTCCTCTAGCTTTACATCTTTTGTAAGAGGCATATTTCTTGTATGGATTTTAAGAATTGCTAATCTTCCTTCTTTTCTTGGGACAGAGATTTCTATTTCCCTGTCAAATCTTCCTGGTCTTCTTAATGCAGGGTCAATAGAATTAATTCTGTTTGTTGCTCCTATAACAATAACTTTTCCACGAGACTTAAGACCGTCCATCATTGTAAGAATTTGGGAAACAACACGCCTTTCAACTTCGCCTTGTGTTTCTTCTCTCTTTGGTGCAATAGCATCTATTTCATCTATGAAAATAATTGATGGTGCTGTTTTTTCTGCCTCTTCAAAGATATCCCTGATTTTCTTTTCAGATTCACCATAAAACTTTGACATTATTTCAGGACCATTTAATAAAATGAAATTTGCTTCTGATTCATTTGCAACAGCTTTTGCTAATAAAGTTTTTCCTGTTCCAGGAGAGCCATGAAGCAAAACTCCTTTTGGTGCTTCAATTCCTAATTTTCTGAAAAGTTCAGGATGTTTTAATGGAATTTCTACCATTTCTCTGATTTTTCTTATTTCTTCACTTAATCCACCAATATCTTCGTAATTAATTTGAGGAATGTTTTCTTCTGATATTTCAACTGCTTTTGAACTTAGAGAAACTTCTGTATTCTCTGTAATGAGAACCGCCTGACTTGGATTTGTTGATGCTACAATAAATCTTATCTGTGTTATTCCTCCGCCGAAATTTCCTCCGAAACCCATTTTTCCAAGTATATCATTTATATCCCCGAATATGTCACCGAAATCATCTGACATCAAATCTTTTCTTCTTTGAACTCCGCCGAGAACTAATACGTCTCCTTTTATTACTGGTCTTCCAAGCAATCCTCTCTTCAATCCTTCAGGGTCTCCCTGGACCATTACACCTTGCTGGGCAGGAGCGATTACTATTTTCTTTGCTTCTTTTACATCTGCCTTAGAAATTGTAACAACATCACCAATTCCTGTTTTTGCATTTTTTCTAAGAATACCGTCAATCCTAATTATTCCTTCTCCAACATCAGCCGGATAAGCTCTGTCTGCGATTGCAATTGTTTCCCTTCCGCCTTTGATTATCACTGGGTCACCACGTCTTATATCCAATTCTCTCATCATTTCGGAGTCTATTCTTGCTACTCCTTTGTAAGCATCATCTTGCAATGCTTCAACTACTTTCAACTGAATATTTTCTTTTTTAGTTGCCATGTTTTATATTTCTCCTTGCAAGCTCTTCAAAATTTAGGGAAACTCTTCCCATGTCTTCAAAGCATAATCTTACCATTTCATTCATCATGTTTTTTTGCGATTCCATGAAAGAAACAATTTCTTTTGGTATTGAGACCGCATAACTGTTTCCAACAAGTCTCATCTTTACGTGAAATTCTTTATTTTTTAGATTTACAAATTTCTCATACTCTGCCTCATCAGCAGGATGAATTATCTTGTCATTGCATTTTGGGCAAACAACTGCTCTTAATAGAAATCCATTTTTTGCAATGCTAACCTTGTTCATTTCAGTATTGCACTTGTTGCAAAGTATTGTATTATCGAATATATCTCCCATTTTAGTGTATATTACCTTGTATACACATAGCCGGATATATTTTTAAACATTTCGGTAGTCTGGCATTATATTCAAATAGAATTAAGCTTTTTTAGGCGAATATTTTTTGTTTAGCCTTTTAGCATCTTTTTTTGCCTGTGCCCTTATTTTTTGCATGAAAAGTTTCTTGGATTGCTTTCTTCCGCCTGTTTTAAGATTCATTTTATTCTCCTAATATTTTGTAAATAATATCCTTTAATAATTTAATGTTTTCTGCAAATAATTAATAAATGGAAAATCCTTTATTATTTTATGCCGACAAAAGTTTTCAAGTTCAGAATAGAGTTTATCACAAGCGAAGAAGATGTTGATGATGAAGTTGTCGGAATTGTAAATAATGACAAAAAGATGGTTGAACTAATTGACATGAATTCCAAATCTATAACCGGTTTTATTCCTTTCACAGCAATAAAGAAACTTGAGATTTTGGAAGAAGTCGGGAATACCGACTGATTCATATATTTTAAAAATCCAGAATCATAAGGTTATCAATGAGCGAAGAGAAAAAAGAGACTAAAAGTAAAATTAAAAAATTCTTCAAGAAATTTTGGTTTTTGTTATGGAAAGATAATTCCTTTAAGGGATGGCTTTTATCTTTGATAATCATTTTTGTCTTCATACGTTTTATTTTCTTTCCTGTCTTGAGTTTGACGACGGGAACTTCACTTCCTCTTGCAATTGTAGAATCGTGCAGCATGTATCATTCCGGAAATCTCTTCTCAGATTTTACTGCATGGTTTTCAAGACATGATACAAAGTATACTAGTCTTGGAATTAATCAGACTGCATTCGATCATTTTAGCTTTGTAAACGGATTTAACAAAGGAGACATATTATTTATTGTAGGAGCTAATCCCGCGAAAATCAAAATAGGGGATGTTATAATATTCAACGCAGGACAGCAGGCACCAGTAATTCATCGAGTCATTAACATAACCTTGACTAACGGAAAATATTACTTCTCAACAATTGGAGATAACAATAACGGACAGCTGAGCTTTGAAAATGGAATAAGCCAGGATCAACTTGTTGGAAAGGCACTTTTTAGAATAGTCCCTTATATTGGCTGGGCAAAGCTTATTTTTTATGAAAGCCAAAAGCCAGTTTATGAAAGAGGTTTCTGCACAGAGAGTTAAATTTTTAAACAATCCTTCATCTCATAACGGATACTTTTAAGATGGAATTTTGTCCGAAGTGTGGTGCTGTAATGATTCAAAAAACAAAGAATCTTGGATGTCCTAGATGTGGATATTCCAGCAAGACCAGCAAAGCAAAAGGGAAAATAACGAGTTCTGAGAAAATGAAGGAACACGAGAATATAGGAATAGTTGCTGACAAGGGCGAACAGCCTCTTCCAGTAGTTGCATTCAACTGCAGAAAATGCGGAAATGACAAGGCTTATTTCTGGACGGTTCAAACACGTTCAGGAGATGAGGCCGAGACAAAATTCTTCAAGTGCACGAAGTGTTCTAATACCTTAAGAGAATACAGATAAATTAATAGATTCTATTCTTATACAATTCTAAAAAAGTAGGAAATTGGGAATGCATCGGGGATGGTAGATTGTCTAATTTAAACCATTTAACTTCATCAAATTTGTGCGGTTCTCCATTCTTTACTTTATTACTATCAACTAAAACCTTGAAATCCAAAGCAACCTAGTGAGTTGGGCTTCCATTATTTTGCCGATGAACATCTCTGTAACCTAAAAATTCATAATTTAATACGTCGGTTAGATACTCCTCTTTAATTTCTCTTCTTAACGTATCTTTTACATTCTCTCCAAATTCCAATCCTCCGCCTCCGATACCCCATCGCCCTTGTTCATCTCTGCAAGTCTCTTTTCTTTTTGCCATAACAAAATTTCCATTACCATCATGGCAAAAAGAAACTATAGTGACTCCAATGTAATCTATTCCTTCAATCATAATTCGATTTCTACATTAAGAAATATAAATATTTGTATAGTTTAGCTCGTTTTCTTATCGACTCTTTCAGTATAGCCGCATTTGCCGCATTTTATCATGACTAATTCATTCTCATCAGAATATTGCGCGCCTAAATCCATGACTTCTGCTTTTCCATAGCCACACTTTTTGCATTTATGCTTGTAATCAGCAAAAACATCTTTTTCTTTTACAATTCCTTCGCCTCTGTCTTTATGTTTGATTTTTTCTTTCTCAATTATTTTTTTCGGCATTTTATTATAAGGAGATAGATATTTAAAGAATTTTCTCAAATTTTAATTGTATTAATTAATGGCTCCGTAGCTCAGCTTGGTAGAGCACTAGACTCTTAATCTAGGTGTCGTGGGTCCAAATCCCATCGGGGCCATTTTTAAGATAGCTTTATATATTCTGCAAAGTATATATTATAATGAATAAGGTGGTTAAGAGGGGCAAGAAGAAATTGAAGTCTGCTTCTAAGAAGATAAAACATTCTATTAAAAAATCAGCTAAGGAATTAAAGAGTGATACAACCCAGAAGAAAAAAGTTCAGAAGGTTGCTGGAGCGATAGTTGACCTTAAGGATGAAGCGGTACGGGTAAAAAAAGATGTCTCAGAAATTTTCAGAAGAAAGGGAAAAAAGAAAAAAAGATAATTCTTCCAAAAACTTTATATAAAATATTTCTATTATTCTTTTTATTTAATATGGTTTGAGCTTTATCTGTGTTTGAAGAATTCTATCTGCCTGAATCTTTTTAGGACTTTTGCATATGACCCCGAAGGAACGAGAACTTTTGTTTTTGATGCGTTAAGCAATCTGAAATTGTATTTGCTTACAGAACCCTCAATCTTGTCTTTGCCAGGATATTTCTTCCAGCGAGTTTCTCCTTTTAATTTATACTGCATCACCATCTTTAATTAAGGAGGACAAGGAATATATAAATTTTTTTAATCCAAATTCTTGACTTTCCCGAAATCATAAACTTCATCTTTTCCAATTACGAAAATTTCTGAATTCATGACAACATCTTTTGGAACTATTGAAAAATAATTCTGGTAATCTTCTCCATAATCATTAACACTTGTTCCTTCAATTGTTTCGAAGAAGCTTGGAAGAATTATGATTTGCTTGTCATGGAATTTTCCTACAAGGAAGCATTTGAATTTTTCTCTCTTCACATTTGCTCGGTCTGATATTATTACTGAAGGATGCAAGTGCCCCATCACAATTGTCTTTACTTCTTTGTCATAAATTTCAGGAAAAGCAATGTGCCCGTGAATGAAACAGACGCCATCCTTGATAAGATAATTTTTCATTTTCTTTCCAGAATAATCCATCTTGTCATGATTTCCCTTTATCAAGATAATATCCTTGTCTTCAAAATAAGTTTTAAGAAAATCCAAAATTTCATCGAAAATTCTTCTTTCCTTGTATTCAAATCCAAAGTAATGCTTTATATCTCCAAGAAAAATTATCTTTTTTACAGAAAAACCCGATTCTTTTATCTTAGCAAATGTTTTTTTCAAATCATCTATGATTTCATCAATTTGAGATTCAGGCAAACCGACCCCAGACTGCCTTAACATTAATTCATAGCCCAAATGCAAATCACCAACAGCTAGAATTCCAAGCTCAGGGAAAAATACAGTCTTGTCTATGAAGATATATCCCTGCCCTTTGTTTTTGATTTCTGAAAGTTTCATATAAAATTTTCTTTCTTAATATTTATATAGTTCACTGTCTAATATAAAATATGAGATTTTTACAGAAATGTAGAAGTCGTAGGTGCGGAAAGTTTTTTGGAATTTTACCAGAGATGCTGACTGGAAGAATGACCCAACAGATTAGTTGTCCTCATTGTGGACATAAAAATTCTGTTAGCGCTGTTACAAAGAAAAAATTTAAATTAACTTTATGAAAAACTATTCAGTAAAAAACGTTGATGAATATATTGCAAGCGCTTCAAAAGACGCGCAATCTAAACTTAGAGAAATAAGAGCGATAATAAAATCGGCAGTGCCTGGCGCAGAAGAAGGAATAAGCTGGGGCTTTCCATTATATAAATATCACGGCATCCTTACACACTTTGCTGAATACAAACATCACGTTGCCTTAGGCTTTGGTTCAGATATTCAAGATAGCGATTGTAAAACGCTTGAAAAAGAGGGTTATGCAACAGGACAAAAAAGAATACAAATCAAGTTCGACCAAAAAGTGCCAGCTACAATAATAAAACAAATTCTAAAAGAACAAGCAGAAATGAATGAATCCAAAGAAGCGATGAAATAAATTTATAAAGTTCTTTTTTATAATTTCATTATGGCATCATATCCAAAAGGCCCGCAGAAAATGAAGATTGATTGGAACATTGACCGACAAACTTATGATGAGTTTGTAAAAGCATGCAGCAGAAAAGGTTTTGCTCCACAAATCATTACTGAAAAGCTGATGAAGAAATTTACTGAGACAGGACAATTTTAATCATACTAAAAAAGATGGCAAGAAAAAGAAGTGAAAGGCATGCAAGACATAAAGGAAGAGTGTTTCCAATTTTTGGAATTCTCATTTTATTGATTGGGGTAGTTTGGTTCTTGAATGAACTTAATGTCCTGACAATAAGTCTTCCTTGGGTTCCATTAATTTTGATAGTTATCGGCATCGGTATAATTGTTAATCGTATTTACAGAGGGAGATAATACTAAATGAGAATGAAAGGAGGTAAATAAATGGCAAAAGATATGAACGACAGCAAGCACTGGATGGTACACAAGAAAATGATGGGGGCTAAGATGTTAATTCTTGGTATACTTATCCTTGCAAACATGTACTGGGGCTTTTTGAACTGGGTAGCATTCATCGGAGGAATCCTTGTTTTATGGGGATTGATTGAATTGCTAATGCCTGGCTGCAAGATGTGCAAGTAAGAACAAATTTTATTTTTTTTATTTTCTTTGTGTGGGGAGATTTTTTATATTTCTAGTTATTTTTTGAGTTAAAAGTGAAGGACAATAATTCTTAAAATTCCAGTCCCATTCCCCTTGAAATCTCTTTCATGTGGAGCTCATGCATTCTTCTGAGGAAGTTCTGCTTGTCTTCTATCCTGATGAGGTCGCTATAACCTTGGATGATGAGATTGGTTGCAAAAGGAGAGGGGAGAATCGTATCAATGAACTTGAGTTTTACTTTTCCGTCTTTTATCCATTGAAGAACTTTCTTTGCATTCTGAACATCCATCAAATCCTCCAAAACTTCTCGTCTGGCTTCACGGAGGATTGGGAATTCATTTGTTATCTTTTTTACTGCGTGCAAGAGGAAGTGAGATTTCATTTGCTGCTTTCCAACCGTCTTATTATTTCCCTTGTAATTTCTAAGAATCATTAAACTTCTCGTGGCACAATGTCGGAATCTTCTTGCAAGAACATCTGTCTTTTCAATTGCTTCTTTCAAAACTTCTTCTATATTATCTGGCGTTAAAGAGTTGAGAGCTTTTTCAATATTCAAGAATTTTTCTCCTGCAAGATAAAATCCATTATCATTTATTCCCATTTCAACATCTCTTTCTCCTTCTTGTCCAACAATGAAACCGAATGCTCTTGAAAGTGCATCGTTCACACGACGGCCATACATGCTATGGAAAATTAAGAATTTCTTTTCTCCCTTGTATCTTTCAACAATCATCAACTTTTCATTTGGAATTCCAAGGAACTTGTGCTGTTCGTAAAAATAATCATAAATCTTTCTTGCTGTTTCAATAGGAATGTAAAGATATTCACAAATGAATTCTTCAATTTCTTTTCTTGGTTTATTAGAAGAGAATCTTTCATGCATCATGAACCTGAATCTGTTTATTTCCAAGCCAGAATCAAAACTTAAAGGAAGCATTTCTGAAAACCATGAAGGAATTGTAGGAGAAAGCTGTTCTGCTGAATTAACATAAAGATTCATTCCTCTTGAATAAGAGAACTGATATTTCTTTCCTCCAAGAACGAAAACATCTCCTTTCTTCATTCTTTCCATGAAACCTTCATCAATGAACCCAATCTGCTCCTGTGTCTTTGCTAATTTTACTGTTATGAAAGATTCATCAGGAATTGTTCCAATATTCGTCATGTACAAAACTCTTGCCATCTTTCCTTTCTTTCCAACCTGCTTTGTAATTGGGTCATACCAGATTTTTCCATAGACATAATTCTTTTCTAAATCGTATTCTCCTGCAAGATAACTAATAATATCCAAAAAGTCTTTCTTTGGAAGAGTTGCATAACAATAGCTTCCTTTTATTGTCTTGAAAAGCTCTTCAATATCCCAGATTTTGTAAATAGCCATTCCATAAATCTGCTGTGCAAGAACATCAAGGCAATTCTTAGGGAAATATACCTTGTTGATTTTCTTTTCAATCATTTCTTTCTGGATTACAGAACATTCAACTAAATCATCTCTTTCTGTTACAATGAATCTTCCTTTGGCTATATCGTGCAATTTGTGTCCTGCTCTTCCTAATCTTTGCAATGCTCTTGCTGAAGATTTTGGCGAACCAATCATAATAACCAAATCGATATAACCAATATCAATTCCCAATTCCAAAGACGTAGAACATACAACAACTTTTAATTCTCCATTTCTTAATTTTTCTTCTACATCAAACCTATGGGCTTTTGAAAGAGAAGAATGATGTGCTGCGATATTATCTTCCCCATATTCTGTTGGGAATTTTTCTTTCAGATTATTTACAATCCTTTCTGTTGCAGACCTTGTATTAGTAAAAATCAAAGTTGTTTTATGTTCACGAATTAACTTTCCAAGCAGATCATACATGCCGTTGAAAATATTTACATCTTCAATCAAATCTTTTGTAGGTGTAAGAACAGCTATATCCAATTTCTTTGTCATTGGAACTCTTGCGATTGCAACTTCTCTTTCATCTCCTTCTCCGACAAGGAACATTCCGACTTCTTCCATCGGCTCTATTGTTGCACTCAATCCAACCTTTGTAGGCCAGATGTTGCTTATTTCATTCAACCTTTCCAAAGTCAAGCTCAAATAGACTCCTCTTTTGTTATCAAAAGCGTGAATCTCATCCACTATGCAGAATTCTACTGCCCTCATATTATCAACAAATTTTGGACTTGTTAAGACAATTGCCAATGATTCTGGTGTTGTAACAAAAATATGGGGCGCTTTTCTTGCCATCTTTGCTCTTTCTGCTGTTGTTGTATCGCCTGTTCTCAAACCAACACGAATTTTCTGCAACTTAATTCCTCTTTCTTCAGCCAATTTGTTTATTTCTTCAAGAGGTTCAATTAGATTCTTGTGAATATCATTGCTAAGAGCTTTCAATGGAGAAGTATAAACCGCGTAGATTCTGTCTTCCAAACTTCCATTTTCAGCCTGAATAACTAAGTAATTAAGAATTGATAGAAAAGCTGTAAGAGTTTTTGTTCCCCCTGTTGGTGCTGAAATAAGGATGTCTTTTCTATTCCAGATGTTCAAAACTCCATATTCTTGAGTAGGCGAGAAATCCTTGAATTTGGAAAAGAACCAATCTCTAACAAGAGGATGAAGGATTTTCTTGATTTCAGAGCTTTCGCTTTTTTCTGCTTCTGTGATTTTTGTCATTTTGGATATTTGATGGATTAATGGGATTATAATAAACTTTTGTTCTACTTTCCAAGTAATATAGAATTTTTTTGAGAAAACGAGTTGTTATAACTGGCAATCTCATATTTGAGTTTCAAGTATTTACAAGGCGAGGTTTACTTTACAAGATCTTGTATAAGTTCAATGTGATCTGCTACTTCTTTTCCTTTCTTTGTAAGCTTTATCAGCTTAACTCGCCCCTTTTTCTCAAACAGAACCAAACCCAGCTTTTCCAAGGTTTGCAAAATCTTTACAGCATGGCTGTAAGTGCAGTCAACTTCTTTTGCAAGAATACTGCCATATCTCATCCTTGTGTTCTTTTTCAAATAAACCAGCATCAAAGCCGGCTTTCTTCTAAAAAAGATATCAAAGTTGTCTTTCATTTTAAGTATATTTTTTGATGTATATATCCAGATGGTAAACTACTTTTAAATGTTTCGCCAGAGGATATAAGAAGATTTTTATATCCGGTTTTATTGTATAAATTATGCATAGAAAGAGGTTGATATTAGTAATTTCTTTAGTGTTTTTTGTTTTATTATTTAATTTTTTATCTGCAGCTCCTATAGTAAATCTTAATGCTTCCAGCAATATCTATTCCACTAATCCTACTCAGACACTTTTAGTTAGTTTATCCAGTGCGGTTCCTCTTCAAAGTGCAAGATTGTTTGTCTGGGACTCAACAGGAGACAGAATTAATGTCGGCAGAGCGGGAAATATGTGGGCGGCTGTAACTACTACCGCTGCTGTGTCAAAAGTCCTCCCAAATGGGACAATTATTGCTAACTATACTGCGACTGGAAATAGTCCTAGTGCAATAGTATTTGACGGTGTAAACATGTGGACCGCTAATGCTGGCGGAAACAGTGTTACAAAAGTTTTTCCAAATGGAACCATGGTAACTTATAGCAGTACGGGAAGTGGTCCCGATGATATTGCATTTGACGGTGTAAACATGTGGACCGCTAATAATGGTGGTAATAGTGTTACTAAAGTAAATTCAACAGGGGGAATGACTACTTATTCAGGAACAGGTTCTGCTCCGAGCGGAATTGCATTTGACGGTGTAAACATGTGGGTGGCTAATACTGGAGGCAGTAGTGTTACTAAAGTAAATTCAACAGGGGGAATGACTACTTATTCAGGAACAGGATGCAATCCTGTCGGAATTGCATTTGACGGTGTAAACATGTGGACTACGAATTATGGATGTAATAGTGTTACAAAAGTTGCACCCAATGGAACCATGACAACATACCTCGGAACCGGAACTTCAAATTATAAAATAGCTTTTGATGGAACAAATATGTGGACTTCTAATGCGGGAAATGGTGTTGCTCCGGGTAATATAACAAAAGTATCTCCTAATGGTACAATGACAAATTATACTGGAGGTCCTATTGGCTATTATCCTTTCGGAATTGCATTTGACGGTGTAAACATGTGGGCTGCTAATGAAGGCGGAAATGTTCAAAAAATTCTCCCAAATGGGACATTTATTTTTTATAATGGAACTGCATTTGGTAATGTCCTTGCAATGGCATTTGATGGGGGCTTATCTTTAATTCCACCATTTAATTCTTATAACCTAACTACTCTTTTAGGAACTTCAAATTCAACAAGTTGGACTTATACTTTTCCCGGAAATGGAGTTTATACATGGAATGTTTTGGGGGTTGATTCCGCGGGAAATTATGCCTTTAATTCAACTAATTATACAATTACTATAGACAATGCTGCTCCAACTGTTTCAATCTCCTCTCCAACAAATTCGTCTTATAGCATTGCGCCACAATTAATTTATTCTGCATCAGATGTTGCCCTAGCTTCCTGTTGGTATAGCATGAATGGAGGCATAACAAATTCAACGCCGGACCCAACATGTTCAAGTTTTACTATTACTCCCGCAGCAGGAATTAATACCTGGATTGTTTATGCAAATAATAGCGTTGGAAGTCAAAGTTCTGCAAGTATTACTTTTACTTATTCGTCATCAAACGGAAATGGTTCATCAAATAATGGTGGTTCATCCGGCGGCGAAGGAAGCGGGGGTGGAGGAGGAGCTATTATCACAAATAACGGGTCAACGAGCACGACTTTATTTTCAACAACTGCGGGTGTTCCAATAACAATGAACATCAATTCCGCTACAATTGGGCTCACACAATTGCAGATAACAACTAATCAGCCGGTTTCAAATGCAATAGTTACTGTTTCACAAATCCCCCCTGTTCAGCTTCAGATTGCAGCGAGCAATCATATCTATCAATCTTTCCAGATTTTGACTACTGGTGTGAATGATTCTCAAATTTCTAATGTTGCAATTAATTTCCAAGTAAATAATTCATGGATGTCTGCAAATAATCTCGACCCAATAAATATCTCCTTGTATAGAAACGCGGGTGGAACTTGGACCGCACTTCCCACTAATTTGACTTCGCAGGATTCCCAATTTTATTACTTTACTGCAATCTCTCCAGGATTTTCAAATTATACGATTCTTGCAAGGCTTATTGAATGCAATAATGGAAACACACGATGTCTTTTGAATGACTCACAAGTTTGTTCAAGCAATGTATGGATTTTATCGCAGCATTGCCAGCTTGGATGTGGCGAAGGAAGATGTATAACAACGTCCAAGGAAGCTGCAAATTTCTTCCAAGGAGTATTAAATGGCATTGAAGGATTCTTTAATGGGCTTCCTGGAGATCTTCAGCTTAGCATTGGTACAGTAACATATTACTTCTTGTTTATCATGATAATTTCCGGAGTAATTATTGTTTCTACAACTCTTGTTAGAACTGCAAGAAAGAGAATGAGCAGATAATTTTATTAAACTGAAATCTTCTTTATTTTTATGGCTGATAAAAAATCTAAAATTCTTGCTGTTGGGGACATTCACGGAGATACGCGATTAGTCAAAAGGCTGGCTGATAAGGCGGTTAAAGAAAATGTGGACTTGGTTATACTTGCAGGTGATATTGTTCTTTCTGAGAATAATGTAAATGGTGTTATTGGTCCCTTTGCAAAAGCCAAGAAACAAGTTCTGCTAATTCCTGGAAATCACGAATCGATTGCGACGATTGATTTTCTTGCAGAAATGTATAATAATGCAGAGAATATTCATGGATATTCTTTTATAAAAGATAATTTAGGAATTTTTGGTGCGGGCGGAGCTGATGTGGGTGAGCATATTGTAAGTGATTCCGATTTATTTTATCTGCTAAAAAAGGGCTATGAAAGAATCAAGGGTTTGAAGAAAAAGATAATGGTTACACATATGCACCCTGAAGGAAGCAAGTCCGAATTTTCCGGTTTTCCCGGTTCAAGGGCGATAAGAAAAGCAGTGAAGTATTTTCAGCCGGACATTTTGATTAATGCCCATATTCACGAAGCTGGAGGAATAGAAGAGCAAATGGGAAAAACAAGAGTGATTAATGTTTCTGAGAAAGAGAAAATTTTCGAGATTTAAATTTTTCTGAAAGCTTCTCTTACTTTATTGCTAAATGTAAGATATCCAAATATTGCTGTCCCTATTACTAAATTAATAATATTGCTGAAATTGCCTCCAACGAGAGATATCAGAGATAAAGCTATTCCAATTGCTGATAAGATGATAGTTAAAATTCTTGCCCAATTCTTTCCTCTCCATAATCCTCTTCCAACAAAAATTCCTAAAACTCCAAATGCAATAAAGAATACCCCTAAAACAATAACGCCGATACTTACAAAACCTTCGAAGCCTGGAAGCAAAGAAGAGATTATCGAACTGAAAAAAGCACCTCCAAAGAGAAACACAAATCCTGCAAGAATTGTAAATCCTGAGCCAATATAATCCAAGACCGCAAGAACTTTAACTAATGTTGGAACTTCAGTCATATATCAATTAATTTAAGGGGATATATAAAGATTTCTTTAGTCTTTCTTATACAAATAAACATGCCCCATTTTTCTTTTCGGTTTCCACTTCGGAAATTTCCAGGTATTT
Organism: Candidatus Woesearchaeota archaeon; assembly: GCA_964544395.1. Classification (GTDB taxonomy): domain Archaea; phylum Nanobdellota; class Nanobdellia; order Pacearchaeales; family GW2011-AR1; genus JAKLIN01. Next base: position 63,501 of record CAZJAO010000001.1, on the reverse strand, counting down.
GATACAACTCTAGAACTGGATTTTAATTCCCGCATTAACTTTTCTTCTAAATCCGGCATAATATAACTTATCTGGAAAGAAGTTATAATATCAAAATCTGAAAAATTCTGTTTCATGAAATTTTTCCAATGAATCGTAGCATTATTTTGCAGACCAAGTTTTTTTATCCTTTTTTGGGAAAGTAAGACGAGAAGAGGATTTATCTCGAAACCATGGGCATATGCGCCGTGCTTTGCAAATTCAATTACAATTTTTCCGTTTCCAGAACCTAAATCTGCAGTCTTCTGTCCTTTCTTTACGTTTGCGAGTTCCATTATTTCTTTTAATTCCTTGTCGGAACTTGGCTGAAAAGGGGCGCCAAATAAAGCCGATGAAATCCAAATAAAAAATATAGCCAGAAAAGTTATTACTAATATCAGGAAAATATCCGCCATTTATTCTTTCTCCCAGATATCTTTATACAAATCATTTCCATGAGCAATTAAACTCTCAAAATATCCAACACCCATTTGGTTTAATGATATCTCCGCTTCTTCAGAAGCAGAAATATCTTCCCGAGTTTGAATTCCTCCTGTTCTTGTAACATGAAATTCTTGCCGTGGAGAAGCTGCTTTAACATATTGAACTGCGATGCTTGACAATTCTAAAGATATATGCTTTAATGGTTCACCGCTTACTCCTCCCTTGAAATTTTTTGTGAAAAAATCATAAAGAGGCAAATCCTTCAAATGAATTTTATTCCTTATCGCATGATAATCTGTTGAACTATTCCCCAGATTTATTCCATCATAACCGAGTTCAAAGAGCGAATCCATAATGTCTGGAATTTGAGCAAAATCCAAATCATTTGAAAGCTTGATAATAACGGGAAAATCTGCTTTTTCTAGGAATTTTTTCTTTACGTATTCCAATCTCTGCTTCAAATTCCCTGCATTTTTTTTATTTGGGCAGCTTTCATTAAGTTCAACAAAATCAATCCTGCTCCCTTCACATAATTGCAGTGAATACACTAATTCTTCCAAAGAGTCTGATGTTAAGCTTATTCCAATTGGAAATCCTTCATGCCGTTCAATTTCAGAAATTCCTTTCAATATCTTGATTATTCCTTTATTAGGCAGTCCTAATGAATTTGAAGATGCATGAGAATTTGGATAAATTGCAAATGGCAGGTGAATACTATTAATCTGATTTCCTTCATTACTCGTAGGAGTTATTGTTCCTACCAAATAAGCTCCTGCGCCCTGTTTGAATGCTAAATCATAACAGCTGAAATCCTTGAACACTCCCGCTGCATTAAATAAAGGAGTTCTAAAATCAATGCCCCATAATTTCCTGTTCAGGCTTTGAGGGGGGACATAAGCTTCTTTTGGAGTTTCTCTTTTCATCCCGGACAAGAATACTTGGCGTCCCAGAGAATAAACCCCGATTGATAATTTTGGAGGCAATTTGGATACTAAGAACTTAGTTTTTCTCCATTTCAAATTAACCATCTTTATTTCAAGATTTTTTATATTAAAAATATATCACAAAGTTAAAAAATGCCTCTTTTATACTAAAATCATGCTTAGAAAAAAGAAAACGAAAAGTCGTGAACAGGTTACAGCAGAGAATTATTTTCCTATAAGTGAGACTGATTTGGCTCATGCTGTTGAGAAAAAGTCTGTTAAGGCATTGCCTTTGCCGACTGTTGAAATAAAGAGATCCAAAAAAAGAGGCAAGAAGAGAGTTGTTTCAGGAAAAAAAATATCTGGTTCTGTTAAATATGAATCTTCCAAATTTAAGCTCAAGAAAGAAGGATATGAATTAGTTATAACTGAAAAGCCACAAGCAGCTGCAAAAATTGCAAGCGCCCTAGGAAAAGCTACAACGAAAAATATCGGAGGAGTTAATTATTATGAAGTTGACAGAAAGGGAAAGAAAATTATTGTAACCTGTGCTGTCGGACATTTGTTTACTCTGACGCAAAGGACAAGAAATGCTGGGACACCTGTTTTTGATATTTACTGGGTTCCAAATTATTTAGCCAAGAAAAATGATTTCACGAAAAGATATTATGATTCTATTTTAAGACTGGTAAAAGGCGCTGGAAGCGTGACCATCGCTACAGATTATGATGTGGAAGGTGAAGTTATTGGATTGAATATTGTAAGATATCTTTGCGGGCAGGAAGATGCAAACAGGATGAAATTTTCAACATTAACCTCTGCTGAATTGAACAATTCTTATGATAACAAACTTCCTCATCTTGATTGGGGACAGGCGATTGCAGGAGAAACAAGGCATTATCTTGATTGGCTTTATGGAATTAATTTATCAAGAGCATTGATGGATGCTATAAAATCAACGGGGAGATTCAAGATAATGTCTATCGGAAGAGTTCAAGGACCGACACTTAATATTATTGTTGAGAAAGAAAGAGAAATTCAGGAATTCAAGCCAGTAAAGTATTGGGACGTATTTATCACAGTCCAGAACAAAGATACACGTCCTATGATTTTTGAACTTCAATATAACAAAGACATTTTTGATAAAGCAGAACTTGGAAAATTTGACAATCTTGTAGGAAAGAAGATTTTGCTAAAGACCGAGAAGACAAGCCAGAGCATTCCCCCAAATCCTCCTTTTAATCTGACGGCCTTGCAGACCGAAGCTTACAAGCTTTGCGGCTTTACTCCTGCGAGAACTCTGCAGATTGCACAATCGCTTTATCTTGGCGGAATGATTTCTTATCCAAGAACATCAAGTCAGAAACTTCCAGAATCTGTTGAATATAGAGAGATTTTGAAAAAATTGTCAAGAGAATATCCTATGACGAAATTAATTATAAGAGACAAACCTGTTGAAGGAGAAAAAACAGATTCAGCACATCCTTCTATCTTCCCGACAGGTGAAAATATGGACGCAACATTATCTGCTGAAGAAAGGAAGTTATATGATTTAATTGTAAGAAGATTTGTTGCTTTATTCTGTGATGATGCAATTATTGACAGAAAAACAGTTTCAGGTGTTATCGATGGAATGAAATTTACATTAAAAGGCTCTTCTATCAGAAAGAAAGGCTGGATGGAAGTTTATCCTGCTAAGATTGATGAAAAAAATATTCCCGATGCAGATGGCGAGTTTGAAATTACCAAAGTAAGAAATGAAGAGAAAGAAACGCAGCCACCGAAAAGATATTCGCCTGCTTCAATTGTGGCTGAACTTGAAAAAAGAAATCTTGGAACGAAAGCAACAAGAGCTGCAATCCTGGAAACTCTTTATGATCGGGGTTACATCAGGGAAAAAAGCATTGAAGCAACCCCCCTTGGCTTGTCGTTGATTTCCACAATGGAAAGATATTCACCAATTATTATCGATGAACAGCTGACAAGAAATTTTGAAGATGAAATGGAAAGGATGCAGGAAGAGAATAAAGGATTTCAGGAAAAAGAAGACAAGATTATCCGTGAAGCAGAAGATGCTATTACAGAGATTATAGTACATTTTGATAAGAATAAGAATAATATTGGAAGAGAATTGCTTGAAGCCAATCTTGATTTGATTGAGGAGCAAAAAAGATTGAATACTTTGAACAAATGTCCTAAGTGCGGACAGGGAAATCTCGCAATAATATATTCCAAGAAGACACGAAGATCTTTTGTCGCATGCAACAAGTATCCTGAATGCAAGAACACTTACAGCCTGCCTCCGAATGGGCTAATCAAAAAAACCGAGAAAATCTGTGAGGCATGCGGATTCCCTATGCTAATGAGACTTTCAAAGGGCAGAAAGCCATGGATTTTCTGCTTTAATCCCCAATGCCCTACAAACAAGGTAAGGATGGAAGAATACCAGAAGAAGAAAGAGGCAGAGGCGGAAGATAAAGTCTCTTTTTTATAAAATGGGAAAATTTAGTCAATTATTGGGTGTAGCAAATAATTTAGCAGATAGTTTTGTTAGTGTAACTAATGTTGAATTTTTACATTATATAGAATCCCTGCCTGTTGAAAACACCAAGTTATTTGAGATTAATCTATTGAACGAAACAATTACTCCCGAAAATCTTACCTCAAAAAAAGTTAAACAGGTTATTGAGAGTTATAAGAAATGGTTTAATTCAGAAATGAAAAGATTAAAGATTGAATTAAATGATATAGAGAATGTTTCAATAAAAGTAGCATACAAGCCTGGCAAGACATTTGCAAGATATTATACTTGTAATGTTACCATTAAAGCAAAGGGCAAAGATTATACAAAAAAGGTAATGTCATCTTGGAACTAGACAGCCCGAAAAACTATTCGGACACTTCTCGGTTATTACTTACTTTTCGGACTGTCTATCTTGGAACTAAAAGTTTTTAAACACATCTTTTATAACAATAGCATGTCAGCAATACGAGGAGTAAGGAAAGAAACAGCTAATTCTGTTACGCTTAACTAAATGTAAGGAGGATAAAATGAAAATTTACGTAGGTAATTTGCCTTTCACGGTTGAAGAGTCTGATTTGAAAGAGCTTTTTTCTGGTTTTGAAACTGAAGAAGTTGTACTCATTAAAGATAAATTCAACGGAAGATCAAAGGGTTTTGGTTTCGTTACAATTCCGGATGATGAAGCTGCTAACAAAGCAATTTCTGAATTGAACGGAAAAGACTTCAAAGGAAGAGAATTGAAGTTGTCTGAAGCTAAGCCTTTCGACCCTGATGCACCAAGACCACCTAGAAGAGACTTTGGAAACAGAGGACCTAGACAAGGCGGTTTTGGCGGCGGTCAGAGAAGAAGCTTCGGTGGAAGAGACAATAACAGCAGAGGCAGATACTAAACTATCTCCTTGAAAACATTTATTTTTTATTTTTTACTTTTGTATTAAAAAAGCGGTGATTAGAACCATTGGTTCAGATTTTTCTGAGTCGTGATTTGCTTGATTAACTTGCTCTTATCCATAATTGTGGTATAATTGAAATTGAATTTCTTGTTTCCCAAGATTTTTGAGGTTTCTATGAATTTCTTCATGTCATCAAATTCAAAATGTTCGTTATTGAGAGACTTCCTTACAGACTCTCTAACGACCCAAACTCCCAAACCTGCCCAGTAGGTTGGAGTTTCAATTCTAATCGCCAATACAGAAGCTTGACGTTTTATTCTATTAAGATATTCCAAAATAGGAAGACGTGTTGCATAATATCCTCCGGCGGTGTTTGATGCATATGTTTTTCTCCCCGAATAAGTCTCGGAGTCTGTTGATGCTTTAACTTCACTTGATGGATTCCAGGAACTTTTTGGCATATATAATTCAAATAATTCAAAGTTAAATTCAGATGGAAAGAATAAGATAAGATATTGGTTTCCCAAAAATTCTCCCATGAATAGTTCATAATTCTCAATCCATTTGTATTCTCTTACACTTTTCAGCAAATATTTGCCTAAAGTGTCATCTGTGGCAGTAATGCTCCATCTCGTTGGAACAAGTCTTTTGTCTTTCTGCAATCCGAGAACACCAACACTTAAGATCTTGCTTAGAGAATATTCTGTAAATTCATTCTTGTAGAGATATTCAATTCCTTCTGATGCTTTGATTTCATCATTCATGACTTTGTCAACTTTGGTATCTATCTTTACATTGCCTGTTATTTTTGCCTGCTTTAAACCAGCATGCATTCCATGAGGGGTTACAACTCTGTCCTGATTCTTTCCGAGATTAAGATTTTTTCTTAATTGTATCTCAACATCTACGGGACGAGAAGCTACAGCAATATCCTGCGCAATTTGGATAAATCTTTTTTTCAACCTTGAATCCTGAACTTTTGACTGGAATCTTGAATTCAGCAAACTATTTCTCAATTTTAGAACATCATTAATCTGGAAATTATTATTTGCCCAGTATTTTTCGTTATCATATATCCAAGCATTTTCATCTTTATCTAATGGAGAAAGAATTCCAACATTTACCATCGGATATCTTAGCTTGCTTCCTATGAAAACGCTGGGTGGAGAAGTAGAGTCTATTTTAGATATATTTCCCAAATCCTTGTATTTGAAATTAGTTTCAGCTATTTTCTTGATAACCTGAAATTTTATATCGTCCATTATATCCAACCCCTCTTGAAAATTCCTTCATTCCTTATTTCAAAAAATATCTCTTTTTCAGGAAGGAATCTATGCTTTACCAATTCTGCCTTTCTTTTTTTGTTATCATTGGATAATTTTATTATGCATTTGCTCCAATATTTGAACAAATCCCCCCCTACGATATTAGTTTCTTTTTCAACACCTTTTCTTAAATCTTCTTCAGAAAGAAATTGTGAATAAACCTGATTTGTTATTATTACAGGGATTTCCATTTTTCTTGCAATCTCTGCTAAATCTCTCATCTGCCTTGAAACTTCTTGGTTAATCCTCCTTACTTCTTCATCGTCTTTTCTATTGTCTCCCAACTCCAACCTGTAGAGCATAGCTATTCCATCAATCACAACCAGACTTATAGAATCTTTTTTTATTTTCGTTTTCAGGTTGTTAATTACTTCCATCTGCTCCTTGAAGTTTGTAGGCTTTAAAATGAAAATATTATTGAGAATCTCCTCTGATTTTTCTCCTGAGATCTGCTTAACTCGGTCAACACTAAATCCGCCTTCTGTATCAATGAACAGAACCTTGCATCCTTTTTTAGCTTGACTGCAAGCAGCTAATATCGCAAAATTAGTTTTTCCGCTTCCAGGAGAACCTGCAATCATTGTTATGATATCTTTTTCATACCCTCCATATAGCCACTTGTTCAAATCATAACTTCCTGTAGAAAGCCTTTCTTTTGACATTTCAGAAAATAGCTTAAAGAATTAATAAGGATTATTGTAATCTTAAGGGAAGATTAAGCGAAGGAAACTTTGACTCTCTACTTTAATTTCTTGAAATCTGTTCCTAATTTTTCCAAATCTTTTTCAATCTCAGAAACAGCATCTTCAACTGCCTTTTTTGCAGCCTTGCCTTTTGTTTTTATTATCAAAGAAGGCTTTTTTGTAGGATGTTCTCTTTTCCATGCAGCGAATGTAACAGATGAATCCCTGTTCAAATAAACTCTTAGAATTTCAGCGATTGTCAGGCTATCAAGCTCTAATTCTATTTCATCCTTTGAACTTTTAAGAACATTAATTTCCATAGTAAAGAATTAGAAAATTCATTTATAAATTTAATGGATTACTCTGATTGCTCTGCCTGTTCCGATTCTTCTTTTTCTTTTATCTTTTTTTTCAAACCAAGCAGTTCTCTTATTGAAAATTTCTTTTTGATTTCTTCAATTGGAACTTCATCAGGCACTTCCTGTGACTGGGCATCAATAGTTATTTCTGAAGTAGGCACATTTGAAATCCTTATATGCAGATAATTCTCTATCTTTCTTACAAGTCTCTCTCTTTCCCTAGGAAGCATTCCTCTTTCAGCCATTCTTATTGCCAATTCAGATTCGCCCAGCGCTTCTGCTAATTGCTTCTGGCTCATATGCTTTGCTCTTCTTGCCTTCATCATTTCCCAGTGGAAATTTCTGACAAGATTTGATTCCCCTGCGGTCTCTTTTTTCATGTTTGTAGTCATGATCTCTTCTCTGAAATTTCTATCCATGACCTGCTTCATATCTTCATTTTGTTTTTTTCTTTCTTCTTCTCTTTCCCTTATTTCTCTCTCTTTAGGGTTAAATCCCGACATCCGAGTCATTCTTTCATAAACCGTCTGCCTCTTTTCGGGAGGCACATCACCAGCTTTTTTTAGAACAGGAAGATTTTCTTTAATGTTGCAATTACCACAGATTCTTACTAATCCTTCACTTGAAATTGCATCATAAATAATTGTATTTTCTGAAGAAGCACCACACCTAAAACATTTTTCCATACATATTTACCTCATAACTATTTTTTAAAGATTCTTATATTGAAAAATAATTGAAATTCGGCGGATTTAGGCTAAATACTTCTTAATATCGTTGACAGATTGCAATTTATAGAGGGTTGTTTTGTCATTTATCACAACAGCGGGATAACTTGTAATGTTGAAATTGCTTGTCAATAAATTCAGAGAAGACAAATTGCTGCTGACGGAAATAGGAACGAGAATTACATTATTGCCTTCTTTCTGCTTCATATCAGCTAGGATATTGGACCACACACTCTGCATTGCTTTTTGATTTAAATTTGACGGATTATACTGGTAAAGATAGATAATGAAATTAAATTGATTGGAACATTTTGATTTCATTGTAATGAGATTCTGCCATAAAACCGTTCTCAATAAATCATATTCAGAATGGGCAATTATCATACTATTGCTGATTTTTCCTGAATCTTCATATTTCTCCAACAACAAAGCTTGATTGTAAATGCTGTCTGCAAAGTTAATGCTTGAATTTATCATGATTGCGCAGTTTGTGGAATTGCTCAAAGAGTTGCTCATCGCCATTGAATCCATCAGGGAGACCTGTGCCTGCGAATAATAATCATTAATCTGCTGCAATCGGTCAGATTCGACGAAAACCCCTATTAACAGTCCTAGAATAAAAATCACGCATGCTATTAAAAACGCTTCCCAGAAAACATTCTTTTTATTTCCGAACATTACCATTTATTCTCCTTTCTTGTTATAACCTTATAAATTGAAATTATTAAAATTATCGGATAGATTAATACATACAGGAAAGTATACTCGAGCAGATTAAGGAGACTTACTCTTTTGGATTTTCCATTATATCTTGTCTTTTTCAAAGCAATTAGGGTAAATATGAAACCAAATATTAAAACGATTACTCCGAAGAAAAACAGAATATTCGGAACAAGATTTATGTTCTGTAGATTTAATACCGCCGTCTGCGCCTGCAAAGAGTAACTTGTAGATAATAAATTGACTATCAGCCCCTGAATTAATCTGTAAGCCATGATGAAGAGCCCTGAAAGTCCGATAGCCCATGAGACAAGGAAGAAGGGGAGTATGAAGTTTCCAAGCATGCCTTTCTTGAAAAGGAACTTTTTGTATTTTCCAATTGTTTGAAGTCCTCCAACATTCCATCTTATTCTTTGCTTGAGCCAGGACTTGAGATTTGTCGGAGCTTCAGTATAGACTTGAGCAAGAGGACTCATTCTTACCATATATCCCTTTGATGCAAGATTCCATGTGATTTCAATATCCTCTGTGAGATTTTTTTCATCAAAGCCCCCTATCTCATTGAAAATTTGCTTTCTATATATTGCAAGAGGTCCCGGAGTTACATAAATAGCATCTACAAAACCAAGAAGCTTTCTTGTGAAGACGATAATTCTGTATTCTATTGCCTGCAATTTTCCAAGAATATTATCATCATTCAAAACCAGTACCGAAGAAGTTACAGCTCCAACTTTTTCATCATTGAAGAATCCAATCATCTTTGAGATTGATGTTTCTCCCGGAAATGAATCTGCATCTGTAAATCCAATAAATTCTGATTTGGAAAATTTTACTCCATAGTCTTTTGCACCACTCGCTTTTCCAGTATTTTTAGGGGTCTGCACCAAAAGTATTTTATTATTTTTCTTTGCAAGTTCCTTCACGATTTTGTAAGAATTGTCTGTGCTGCAATCATCCACGACTATTACTTTTTTCAATCCCTTGTAATCGGATTTCAATATTGCATTAATAGTATTTTCAATTGTCTTTTCCGCATTATAACATGGAATTATCATATCCAGAAAATATTCTTTGGAAGGAGGGGGATAGGCAAAGAATTCTTTTCTGTTTTGCAAGTATAATAACAAATAAAGAAAAAGGAGATACAGGGAGCAAAAGATATAGAAGAGGTAAACTCCTGTCAGAAATTGAACCATTTAGTCCTCCTTTCTCAGGAAGTCTTTAGAATCCTGGACATTGAAGTAATCATAAAATTCATCTGACAAAGAAAGTTCGTTCGTATGTCCTATCTTCTTTTTTTTAACGAGATTCAGTTCAATGAATTTTTTTACATGATCGTAAGCCTTGTTCCCCCTTATTTTTATTATCACAGATTGTTTTATTGGCTGCTTATAAGCTATGATTGCAAGAGTTTCACGTTCGGCCTTTGAGAATTCAGAATTGCCTGAAGCTAATCTATTTGCAATATTTCCAAATTCTTTTCTTATATCCATCTTCCACAATCCATTTCTCTCGGTTATCTCTATAGCCGAATCATCTTTGTTGTATTTCTCTTTAAGTTTGTCAATAAGCTCCTTTATGATAATTGGGTTTAGGTCTGAAAGGGAAATTAATTCCTGCATGGACAAAAATCTTCCTGAAATGAAGAAGATTGCTTCAATCCTTTTCACATATTCCTTTTCTTTTGCCTCGTCGATTTCTGAAGCTGTATTGCTTGTTATGCTCATGTTTAAGAAGAGATATTTTAGATTTTAAACCTTAGGATTGCTCCAACTCCGCCGATATTAAAGAATTGCTGGCCTTCTACTGTTTCTGTTGAAATTATGGAGACTTCAGCGCCAGAATTAACTGCCATTTCCATAAGCTCTTTTTGTATATTCTTGTCTGTTTTTGTTGACATGAAAACTTTCTGGACTGCGCCATATTCCAATGCTTTTTTTGTATCTGGGAAGCCTACCGCTGCCATTCCGTGCGTTTCTTTTAATGCACCGAAATATTCTTTGACTAAATCTTTTTCTTTTGTGATTTCCTGTTGTGCAAGTAACTCGCCAGATTTTTCAACAAGTTCATTTAATCCTGATTCAGATGCATCACCTAAATCAATTCTTCCGATAACTTTCTTTCCAAGTTGAACAGGCAAATATTCTCCATTGATAAATTCGTCTTTTGTCGGAACAGGACCTCCGACAATAATTCCCTTTAATTTTGGCATTGTAAGAAATATTTTCTGCATTTCATCTGCAATTCTTTTGTAGAATTCTTTTGTTAAACCCTCCGTTATTCTATGGAATCTTTGCGCACTTTGTCCTCCAGCACGAATCTGACTGGGGATTCCAGAAGTCATCTTTTGCAAAACTTGAATTAATTTTCCTTCAAGCAAACCAATCGTTGCTTCTTTTCTGTCCATGACTAAAAGCCCGAAAACCTCTTCCACTTCAATCATTTGCTTCAACGGGTCTAGAACAAATTCTTTATCACATCTGTATAATCTTGTATTAAGGGGGTGGGGAGGCTCAAGCGCCCAGAATTGCAAATCCGGAACTCCTTCTACTGGAGATATATTCCCACAAAAAAGAGCCAATCCATTTTCTGGAGAACCACGGTAATTCTTCAATTCTCTAATTATTTTTTCTAAGGCATCAATAACATTCTTTCTCGTAGTTGCCGATTTTATGTTCTTCGCAGTAGCTTTTTCACCTTCAAGCTGTTTCTGGACTGAAACTACATCATAGCCTGCAGCAATGTAAACTGTAACTAATTCTGTATGCTTTCCTTTATACTTCTCCAGTTCTTCTAACAATTCGGTGACCTGTGTTTTAGTGGATATCATTATAAAAAAATGTCTGGAATATTTATAAACTAATTGAAGGCTACTTCGAAATCGCCTTCTTGGATATCGCCAGAATTTGTAACGCTCTTCAAATCGCTTAACATATCCTTTATTATTTTCAATCTGCGAGCTTCAACAACAAGTTTTATTGGCGCATTCATTGGCTTATTTGCCTTTGTTTTTTCCTGTCGCACTTGATAGATAAGCTCCAACATTAAATTCAATTTTATTTCATCATCTTTTGATGTTTTAATCTTGAATTTTTCAGGCCACGAAGAAATGTGAATACTCTTGAACTTTTCATTCTTTTTGAAATGCTCCTGATAAACTTCTTCTGTTATGAAAGGAGTAATCGGAGAAAACATTTTTGATAGTGAAAGCAAAATATGATACAAAGTGAAACAGGCTGAGGCTTTTTCTTTTTCATTCCCATTGTAAATTCTGCCTTTGACAATCTCTAAGTAATTATCACAGAATATTTTCCAGAAAAAATTATCCAGATCAGATTTTACACGATTGTATTCATAATTGTCGAAATTCTTTGTTGAGTTTTCGATTAGTTCATTTAACTTGCTCAAAAATATTCTGTCTGTTTCAACCAATTCTGTGACTTTTGGTTTGTAATCTTTTAGATTCATGAAAACAAAGTTTGATGCATTCAGCAATTTTGTAACAAATTTCTTTCCAGTAAGGACATCCTTTTCATTGTAATCAAAATCCTCTCCTAATTTTGATGATGCCGCCCAGTATCTTATTGCATCACTCCCATATTTTTCCATTATATCCCTAGGATTTATTACATTCCCTTTTGATTTTGACATTTTCTCGCCTTTCATGGTTACATATCCCGAAATCATTGCATTCTTCCAAGGATTCTTTTCGAAGTGTAATCTTGATTTCAACAAGGTATTGAAAAGCCAGAAACTGATAATCTCATGAGCTTGGGGACGAAGGTCCATCGGGAATAATCTTTTCTGAACTTTCTCGGGCATGAGCCAGGTTGACAATTGCGGTGACATTGAAGAAGTAAACCATGTGTTGAGAACATCTTTTTCAGGAATAATCTCTTTTGAGCCGCACTTTGGGCATTGTTTTACGGGAGCCTTGTCTGAAAGAGGATTTACAGGCAATTGTCCTTCTTTTGCAATTATTATTTCATCACATTCTTTGCAATACCAAACTGGAATCGGGATTCCGAAATATCTTTGGTTTGAAACGAGCCAATCCCATTGCAATCCATTTACCCAATTATCATACCTTACTTTCATGAAATTAGGATACCATTTTAACTCATTTCCCCATTTCAGCAAATCTTTTTTTAAATCAAGATATTTGACGAACCATTGCTTGCTTTTTACAAATTCAATTTCAGTGCCACAACGCTCATGAACATTAACAAAATGCTTTATCTGTTTTTGAGAAACAAGAAGTCCGGCTTCTTTGAGGTCTTCAATTATTTTTTTTCGTGCTTCTTTTATTGGAAGATTCTTGTATTTTCCTGCAACTTCTGTCATTCTTCCATCATTCCCAATGGCAATTTTTATCGGAAGATTGTAGGCTTTCTGCCATTCCATATCTGTCTGGTCTCCGAAAGTGCAGCACATAACAACACCCGTTCCTTTTTTTGGGTCTGCTCTTTTGTCTTCCATAATTGGGACTTCAAAATCAAACAGAGGAACACGGGCTTTTTTCCCATGATATTTCTTGAATCTAATATCTTCAGGATTATAAAAAATTGCTACACAGGCCGGCAGCAATTCTGGACGTGTTGTTGAAATTATCAAATCTCTTCCATCAACTTTGAAAATTATGTCATTGAAATGTGAATCAATTTCTTTATCACGAACTTCCACTTGAGCAACTCCTGTTCTGCATTCAGGACACCACATTGCAGGAGCGTCTTTTCTATACATTCTTCCTTTTTTGTGCAAGTCCAAGAAGCTCCACTGAGAAATTCGTCTTGAATGTTCATTTATTGTTGAATAGCGAAGATTCCAATCGCAGCTTATTCCAATATCTTTCCAATCTTGAATGAATTCTGGAAGTTCTTTCTTGAGAAATTCAAGGCACAATTTTATGAACTCCTCTCTGGACATATCTTTGGCTTTGACATTTTTGATTTTTTCAATCATTCTTTCTGTTGCTAATCCATTGTCATCTGTTCCAAAAGGATAGAAAATATCATAGCCGCGCATTCTCTTGTATCTGGCAATAAAATCCTGTTGTGAATAGGAACAGGCATGTCCAATGTGCATTCTTCCCGAAACTGTTGGAGGAGGTGTATCTATAGAATAAATCTCCTTTTTGGTTTCTGGATTAAACCTGTAGATTTTTTCATCTTCCCAGAACTTCTTCCATTTTTCCTCTGATTTCTTGAATTCAAACATACACTTATCTATAATTTCAATATTATAAAACTTATCGGATACAAAACTTTTTTATACCCTTTTAAGATTGTAATATCATGGCAGATGAAAGCATAAATTTACCTTCTGGTTATGGGGGGCTTGTAAGATTCAAGGAAGAATATTCCAGCTTGTTCAATCTTAAACCGATGCACGTGATTTTCTTTTTGATACTTTTAGTTGGTTTTAGAATAGTACTTGGATTGACTGTTAAGATTTAATAATAGAATTGCTAATATAGTTCTAGTTTTTTTCTTGTTAAAGCAGATTTGTCAATTTCATAAAAACGGAATTGACCGTGATATTCCCCGCTCCAATTCACAAGATTAGCTTTGAGGGGTTCATATGCATTTGCCTTGAATTCTTTTGTTTTGTCTGAAATTGCTCTTTCTAAATCTTTTACTGAAAAAGTATCAAGGGAGATTTCGCCCCCCCCATATGCTCTTTTTACTACTACTTTTGTTATTCCAGAATATAGATTACCATCAGAGTGTTCTGTTAGTCTTATTGGGCTCATAAATAAGAGCAATAAAAAGATTTTTTAACCATTTGTGTTATCAGTTATCATGTTTCCAAATATTGATCCCAAAAAAATGCAAGCAGTAATGAAACAAATGGGGCTTTCCCAGGAAGAAATAGATGCTTCGAGAGTCATAATTGAGAAAAATGATGGGGGAAAACTGGTAATTGAAAATCCTTCTGTTATGAAAATGAAGATGCAAGGTCAGGAGAGCTTGCAAATTACAGGAGACATCCAGGAAATCAGCGACGATAAATTCTCCGATGATGATATAAAGACCATAATGGAAAAAACTGGATGCAGCGAAAAAGAAGCGCAGGAAGCACTGGCTGAGACCGGCGATTTGGCAGAAGCCATCTTTAAATTATCAAACTAACTTTTACCATTACCTGATAGTATAAAATAGGAAAATATAAAAATACCATTTTACTACTAAACTTTAGTTCTCTTTAGGAATGGAAGATATAATTCAGGAAAAGATTAGGGCAGATCATCTACTTTATGTTAGTCTCAAGTATACAAAAACCTGTGATGTGATTGTTAATCTGCTTCTGAGATGGCGAAGAATGATTGAAACAAGCATTGAAGAAATTCTTGCTCATGCAAAAACAAAGAAAAAGATCTCTGTGATTCCATCAAGCCCTCTAGCAAAAATGGAAGAAGTGAAAAAACTTTTCAAGAAAGATAAAGATTTTCTTGAAGTCATTGATGTTTACGAAATGCTGCGAAAACTTGAAGAGCTTAGAAAAGAAAGAATCGGCGAATTCAGAAAGAATGTTACTCTTAAAGTAATTTATCGTGGGGAAGAGGTTGATATTAATCTCGAGAAATTAAAAATTTATGCTAGCATGCTGGAAAGATTTATAAGTACGACGAGGCAATTTCTTAGTAAGTAGAACCGCGAGGACACCTACGGTTTCCTTCGCTTAACTTTCCCTCAAGAAAGTGAAATTGTTCTTATGGATTTAAAATGAAAAGACTTATTGTTATCACTTCTGGTAAGGGGGGAGTTGGAAAGACGACCACCGCAATAAATCTCGGTGCCGCAATTAATCATTTTGGCGGAAATGTTCTTGTTATTGATGGGAACTTATCTACTCCAAATATCGGAATACATCTTAACTCTCCGGAAGTTCCAATAAACCTTAATCATGTTCTTTTGAGAAAAGCAGAGCCTTATGAGGCTGTTTATGAACATGAATCGGGAATGAAGATTATGCCTTCTTCTTTATCTGTAAGAGAACTTAGAAAGATAAAGCCGAACAAAATAAAAGATTTCAAAGATGATTTCAAGAGAATTGCTGATTATGTTATTGTTGATAGTTCAGCCGGACTTGGAAGTGAAGCAACTTCTGTCATGGAAATGGCTGATGAATTGATTATTGTCACAAATCCTGAGATTGCTGCGATAACCGATGCACTAAAGACTGTCAAGCTTGCAGAGCAAATGAGAATTCCTGTTATGGGAACAATTGTTACGAGAGTAAGAAAAGACGATATTGAAATGCAACCAGAAACAGTAAAAGAAATGCTTGAAATTCCTATTCTTGGAATGATTCCTGAAGATATGGTTGTAAAAAGAGCAATTAACATGAAAGATGCAGTCGTCAATGTTTATCCAAAGAGCAAGCCTTCACGCGCTTACAAAGAAATTGCGGCAAAGATAATGAATATAGATTATGACTCCCGAAAAGACAGGGAAAGCTTATTGGACCGGGTTTTCAGAAATTTGAGAAGAAGATAAGTATTCTTTGACTTTCTCAGCCGCCTCTTTAACCTCTTTCATGTTTTTGGATGATTTCATATTTTTTTGTGCATACTTTAGAATTTCTTTTAATGAATTTTCTTTCATCCAATCATATTGAGGGAGAATCCAAATATGGAAATTGAATTTGGTTTTTTCCTCTTGAAAAATAGAGACTTCTTTAATTTTAAGAACGGTCCTCATAGCATTACGGATTTTGCGAAGAATGTCAATTAATTCATGGGATTCGCCATCTGTAAACTCTGTTATTGACTTTATTTTATTTTTAGGGGATAAGATGAAAAATCCTGGAATTGGGACTTCCCAATCCTGGTTAACTTCAAAATTATCTGTTTCATAAATAGTAATATCAAATAGCTTTTTGGAAACCATTATCTCACTTTGCTGCCAACTTCAATATCCTTTTCTGGTGTTAAGAGAATAACCTTGCTTTCATCTTTGTTAACTGCTGCAAGAATCATCCCCTGACTTTCTATTCCCTTTAACATTCTTGGTGCGAGGTTCACAAATAAAATTATTTTCTTGTTCTTCAAATCTTCTTTTGAATAATGTCTTTTAATTCCAGCGCAGACTGTTCTCTTTCCAATTTCTTTTCCCAAATCTACTGTTAATTTGTAAAGCTTGTCAGCACCTTCAATATCTTCAACCTTCACAATTTTTCCAACTCGCAAATCTATTTTTTCCCAGTGGCTGAAATCTATTATTCCTTCTGTCATTTTATTCTATCTTTTTGAAGAGTATTTCTCCTTTTTGAATTTTTCCAATTTTCAATGGTTTCTTTATTTCTTCTAGGCTTCCTTTTTTAATCTTGAAACCAAATTGCTTTGCTATCTTTTCAGAAGTTTCTGGAATGAATGGCCATAGCAAAATTGCAATTGCTTTAATTGAATCTGCGACTTCATACAAGACAGTTGTGCTGAATGTTTCCCATGGCTTCTTTTGTTGGACATATTCATTGCATTTGTCTATAAATTCAAAAATTAAATTTAGGACTTTGTCCAATTCAAGATTTTCCATTTTGCTTTTGATTTCTTTTAATTTCAAATCTTTAAGCAATGAATTTTTTGTTTTGGAAATTCCATATTTCTCTGCTAATCCTGCAACTCTTCTCGTGAGATTTCCTAATTTATCTGCTAACTCATTATTATGCCTTGAAATCAAATCTTCTTTCGAGAAATCTCCATCTTCACCAAATGCCGTATTCCTGAACAAGAAATATCTTGCAGAATCAACGCCTGCAATTTCAATTAATTCATTTACATTGATAACTTTTCCCCGAGATTTGGAGATTTTTTCTTTATTGAATGTCCACCATCCATGGGCGAAAATTTTCTTTGGCAATTTGATTCCTGCGGACATCAACATAGCAGGCCAATAAACTGCATGGAACCAAAGAATATCTTTTCCTATCAAATGCAAATCAGCGGGCCAGAAGCTGCTTTTTCCTTTTTCTCTTGTTGCAGAATAATAATTTATCAAGGCATCAAACCAAACATAAGTTATATGCTGTTTGTTGAAAGGCAATTTTATTCCCCAATCAAAACTCGTTCTTGAAATGCTCAAATCCTGCAATCCTTCCTCAACACGATTGATAATTTCTTTTCTTCTATAATCTGGAGAAATGAAATTGGGATTTTTTTTATAGAATTCGAGAAGCCGGTCTTTGTATTTGCTTAATCCGAAGAAATAACTTGGTTCTTTCAATTTTTCAACAGGTCTTTTGTGAATCGGACAGCAATTATTTATTAAATCTTTTTCAGTGTAATAAGCTTCGCAGGCAGTACAATAAAGCCCTTCATATTCCCCTAAATAAATATCTCTCTTATCGTAAACTTTTTGCAAAACTTCTTTTACAACTTTTTCATGCTCGGGGTTTGTGGTTCTAATGAAATAGTCATAATCTATGTTTAATTTTTTCCACGCTTCCTTAAATTTTGGAACCAGTTCATCAACAAATTCCTGCGGCGTTTTGTTTTTCTCTTTTGCAATCGTTTCTATCTTTTTTCCATGCTCATCTGTTCCTGTAAGAAAGAAAACCTTTTTTCCAAGAAGCTTGTTCCATCTTGCTACGATATCTGCTGCTATGGTTGTGTAAGCATGCCCAATATGCGGTATGTCATTCGGATAATAAATTGGCGTTGTAACATAGAATTTTTCCATGAATATCCTTAATCAGGATTGTATAAAAATTTATCTTAAGGAAATATTTTTATATTACCCTTCATTATTTTATCTATGGATTTAACTATAACCTTAATAGGGATTGGTGTTCTCATTGTTGCTATCTGGGTATTCCTTGAATTAAAGAGGTTTAGACACAGGCTTCTTGCAATTTTCTTAATTGGTTTATTGCTTTTCCTTTACTTTAGCTTTACATTTGTATTTCATAACAAACCTCTTGATTTATCTTCTATTAATGGCATAAGTCAAGCAGGAGGCACTTATTTTGCATGGCTGGGTTCTGTTTTTGTAAATTTCAAATCAATTACAACGAATGCAATTAACATGAACTGGGCAGCGAATACTTCTGTAAACTCCACTAATTCCTCGGGATAACATGGGAAGAACTTTTTTGTTTATTTTTATAGTTCTGATTTTTGGGGTTTTATTAATTATAAGTAATAACAATCTGGCGATGTACAAGCCGGATAATGTGCAGAAATTTTTTCAACTTTCTTCTGATTGGATAAGCACGTTATACAATAATCTTCTTACAGTTACTGGGCAGGCTGTGAAATTAAACTGGACTCCAAATAGTTGATAATTGGGCATATAAATATAAAAAGTTCGAAGAAATAAATTAATTATGTCAAATAATATTGTTCCTCCTGAAACCTATGAGGAGATGTGGAAAGTTGCAGACAAATTGGCAAAAAAAGAAGCGGAAGAGAAAAAATCATTATCTGATTTGGATTTCATTGAGGAACGACGGGAATTTCATTTGATGAACATGCTGCAGCAAGAATCATTCTCGGACACGGAGTAATTCGTAAGATTTAAATACTATTTTCTATTATATATATTAATGGCTAGAAAAAGAGGGAGAAAGACAACTTCTAGAAAAACAACTCATTCAAGAGCTAGAAGAAATGTTTCATATGCAAGAGGCAAGCATCAGGCAAGTATAAAGATTGTTTTCACAAATCTGATTGTCTTTGTAATTTTATTCCTTGTTTCTTTAGTTTTGTATAGCTTCCTAAGCGGAGTTTATCAAAGTTTATTCTTTGTCTTCATGCTAGGATTTGGAGTCATAAGCGCCGCATTCTTAATCACTCTTGTAACATTTTTATTTTTGAAGTTATTCAATAAGAAAAGATAGAGGAGAACCAAGTTTCTCCTTACTCTCCTTTAAAATAGATAATACGAAACTTTTTAATCTGCTTTTTCTGAAATAGCTTTAACGTTTGCGCTTCGGTAGCTCAGCGAGACAACCTGCGGTTTTCTTCGCTTGACTTTCCCTTAATTTTATAAAACCCGATTTATTCGCTACTTGATGCCTCAGTAGCTCAGACGGTTAGAGCGCGACATTGGTAATGTCGAGGTCCTGAGTTCGATTCTCAGCTGAGGCTTGAAGTATATTTCATGCACCATATATGTTTAAAAGAAGATTTGTTTTAAATCGGATATGGGAAAAATATTACCTCTTATCACACTTTTATTGGCTGGTGCAGCAACGGCTGCATTTTCTCAGTCTAATCCATTTACATTGAATTCTAAAGGAGACTGGACTGAATTCACTGCAGTTACTCCAAGCGGTTCTATTTTGCAATTTGAGGATAAGAAAAGAGATGGAGTAGTTGATGTTGTTAAGGAATGGCCTGCTGATGCACAAGTGGCTTCAGTTTATGAAGGAGACAAGGTTACTCCTGTTCAACAAAACTTCTTTGATAACATGACTAAGAATTATTTACAGCAGCAAGCAAATGATTTCGTGAATGCTTTTAAGAGAGTTCCCGCAACCATGGAGTTTTATAATCCTTTTGGAACAATTGCAAGAACTGGAAGAGCTATAGTATATTCAAACAATATAGAGTATAAGGTTTCTGAAGGTGCTGATGGTTTATCTTTTTCAGTAAGAATTCCATCTAAAAAAGGAGAGAAAGAAATTAATTACCTAAATATTGAGAACTTATCTTCTGGTTCTTTATATTCTATAATTCAAGCCCTCACAGAGAATTTGACTGCTGAAAGAGACAAGCTTGTTCAAAAAGATTATAGTGAATTAAATTCACTTATTTCCTCAATTCCTTCTAAATAAATTTATAAACTATTCCTCTTCTTTGGACTATGGCTAAAGAATATGATTTAAATGAAGTGAAAGTGCAATACAAGAAATTACAGGAAAGATACAATCTTCCTAATTTTGAATTGATGAATCAGGAATTTTCAATAGAAAAAATTGCTGATTCAGAAACAGAAATTTTAACTAGGGAAATCAGAAGATATATCGCAGACAAAATCTTTAATTATCTCAGATTTATCGAAACTTTGCTTAATCCTGCAAATGCGCCAATGTTCATTTTCTCGGTCATAAAATCTATGAGTTCGGATGACAAAAAGAAACTTACCGACATTTATGTTAAATTGTCAGAAATTGATTTGGAATTAATCAAACTTGATATAGAATCTTCGGAAAGCAAAGATGCTGAATTCATTGGAAAAGTCTATTATTCCTGGCAAAATATCAAAAAAGAATTAATTCCTATCCTCAGTAAACTGAAAAACGTTAAAGATAACGAAGAGGATAAATCCAGCAGCAGATATTTTGGATAATTAGCCCTTAACAACTGTCCCTGTAAATTTTCTGCTGTTAAGAAGATTGTCCAATTGCTTCGGATTTTTTCCCAATATGTAAGTTGTGATTTTACTCTCCATCATAATCCTTGAGGCAGTTTGGTCTATTACGAAATGCTGCCCCGGCTTGAACTCTTTTTGTGTTGCCATCTTATATAAACCTCTCCATGAAATTTCCGAGATGAATTTTGAATTCTTGAATTCTTTTGGATTTTTATCGTGCAAACCATTTACATTTGTTAGATTTATGAAATCTGTATGAAAATGCCTCGCAATTTCTACTGCCGTTGAATCTGATGTTTCACGCGGTTTATATTCGAGAGCACCACAGAAAACTAAATCCTGCTTTCTGATAAGATTTTCAATTTCACTTAATTTATGGGGAATTCCTTTTTCAGGATTGAAACCAAAAATGTAACTCATAAATCTTGCATTCATTCTTGTTGCAGATATTCCTGAAAAATCCTGAAACTTTTCATTCAATCCAAAATCTTTTAATGCAGAAATATATTTCCTCGCGACAGTTCCTCCGCCACAGACAATTATAAACTTGTATTTTGACTTATTCTTATTAATAATTCCTTTAAACTCTCTTAGAAATTTTATATCAATCTTCTCCGGAACAACCAGGCTTCCGCCAAGACTGATAACTTTGACCTCTTTCATTTTATTATAATGCGTAAGGGATTTTTATTTCTATCTAATTGTAAACAGTTTGTTATCATGAACATCAAAAATTCCCAATCTTACCCCCGAATCTATCCAGCCATGGGCATAATTCAATGATGCGAAAGCATTCACAAAGTCTTTTTTCTTTTCAAAATAATGGGCATCTGAAAGATAGTTTGAAGCCATCTCAATTATCTCTTTTGCTCCTTTCTTCTTGTTTTTTACGATTTTCTTCTTAATCTCTTCCAGAGCTCTTGTTGTCAAATCAAAATACTTTTTGAGCTTCTCGATAGTTATTCTGTCTTCCATTTTAAAGCAATCTTTACACTAAAGAAATATTTAAATAGGTTATAAATTTATTTAAATCATGAGTGAAAAAAAGTCGAGGATTACCGTTATTCTTGTTGCAGTGGTAATTGTCCTAGCTGCGATATTTGTTTATGCTTTTGTAATTAAACCTTCTTATAGTGGTTATGTTACAAAAATACAGACTGATGCTACAAGCCAGGAAGATCTTAAGATTTTGAATGCAATACTTGCACAAGTCAATTCTGCAGGTTACATACAGCTTCCTATTCCGGGAACAAATCAGACTGTAACATTGATACCTCCACAATTATGCAGTCAATTAGCTAATACTTCTAAGTAAATTAATTTCTTATATAGTTTGAATAATCCATTGATGATTTTTGCTGCTGATTTGGATTTCTGATAGTTGTCTGATTTGTGGGTTTCATTTTAGTAATTAAAAACCTTGAAGGAACTACATCTGAAACAACTGCAGAGAAAATTAAATTTCCTACAACTACTTTGTAAACCCCAGTATCAATCGGGATTTTTGATGCAGCAGAAAATCTTTCTATGATATCCTCTATTTCATTATTTGAAAGAAAAATTTCTGTTGGCATTCTTCCCATGCCGCCATAAACTACTATTGGCTTATTAGGTGCTTCACATTCTATTTCCCTGACTTGCGGGTCATTGACGAGTGGATTCAATTTATCCAAATCAATTTCTCTGGTTGTTGGAATCGGTTTTAGGTATTCAAATTCAGCAGGAAGCTTTGGTTCTGGAATTCTTAATACGGGATATTCAAATTCTGAAATTCCTCCCGAGATTTCCTGTCTGGGTGGATGAATAGTAACGGGCTTGACAATTGCTAAGTCTGTTTCGGTTTTAGGAGCTTCCGAGAGAATTGATTTTGTCAATGGAAATTCTTCCACTTCCTTTACTATTTGTTTCTTTTCTACAGGTTCTATTTCCGCAGGTCTGCTTTGTTCTTCTATAATCCTCTTTAATTGGAAGAGCCCTTCTTCAGAATTTCTTATTAATTCCCTTGAGAAAAGTAAAAGAAAAATTTGTTTTTTATCAAGAGATTCTGTTAATTTTGGTTTTAGCATATTATCTTGAAGATATTGATCTTTGGTATCTGTTCACGCTTTGGTCCGGTATTGGACGCTGTTGAATAGGTTGTTGCTGTGTGAATTGTGGTTGCGGTTGTGAAAATTCATTTTCAATAGGTTCTTGCTGCGCATTTGATTCATGAAGCAAAGCCAATCCTCTTGCAATTACCTTGTTTTGTTCCAGAAGCTTGTCCAATTTATCTGATGTATCTTTGTCCGGCCCGCCTCCCGCGAATTTGATATCTTTCTCCATGAATGTTTTTGCTGACTGCTCAAATAATTCCAAAAGCTTGGACATTTGATTTGTGAGATTGTTAAGTTTTGATGACAAATCCGTTATTACGCCTTGCAGAGAAACAAAATTTTCAACAAGCATTTTTTGAACGCTTTCATTTCTTTCAGGAACAGGCTCGGAATTTATGACCTCTTTCTTTACAGAGTAATCTTTAACCTCTTTTTTCATATTTCTTAAAAGGTTTTATTGTTTATAAATTATTTCTTGGATTCAAGCTCTTTGATATACTCTGCAATATCTTCTGCTGCATCTGCATTCAAGCTAATACTATCTATTCCTTTTTCAACCAAGAATTTTACCATTTCTTTTTTGCTTCCTGCCTGCCCACAGATACTTGTTTCTACTCCTTCTTTTTTGCAGATTCTTATGACATATTCTAATTGATGAAGAACTGCTGGGTCCATTTCATTATAAAACTCCTGAACAAGTTCATTTCCCCGATCAATTGCGAGAGTATATTGTGTCAAGTCATTTGAACCAAAAGAAATAAAATGGATTTTTTCTGCGCATAAGTCTTTTATTATTTGAACCGCTGCAGGAGTTTCCACCATGACTCCAACAATCGCATTATGGAAGTTTATCTCCTTCAGGATTTTTTTAATTCCCCTGACATCTTCAACTGAAATTATTTGTGGAGATAAGATTCCTATCTTCTTTCCTTTTTCAGCAACTCTCTTTAATGCATTTAATTCTGCTTTCAATATGTCCGGATATTTTAACCCAAATCTTATTCCGTGCATTCCCAACATTGGATTAGCTTCAATTGCTTTTGGAGCACCTTTCAAGTCGTGGAACTCATCACTTCTAATATCCGAAGTTCTTACCCATAATTCATCAAAGTATTCTGCAATTTTTGAAACTCCCTTATAAATTATTTCTTCATATTCCTTGAAATTTTTATTATCCACAAAATACATTGGATGCTTTCCAGATTCAGCAATAATTCCCTCCATCCTTGTCAATCCGACTTCTCTTATTCCTGTTCTTGATGCTCTTTCCGCGAAACTTGGCAAATCCACAACCAGTTTTAATTTGGTTTTTGTATGAACTTCAACTTTCTTTATCTCTTTTTGCTGATTTTCTGCTACTTTTCCCTTGTAGACTTTTCCATTTGAACCATCGACAGTTACAATATCCCCGTCCTGCAGTTTTGTTGTTCCGTTTTCTGTTCCGACAACAGCCGGAATTCCCATTTCACGCGAGACTATTGCTGCATGACTTGTCAATCCTCCTTCATCGGTTACAATTCCAACTGTTTTTTGCATAGATACAACCATATCCGGATTTGTCATTTTTGTAACCAGGATATCTCCTCCTTTTATTTTATCCAAATCTTTCAAATCTTTTATTACCCTTACGGGACCAACTCCAATTCCAGGAGAAGCTGCAGTTCCATTCAATAAAATTTCCCCCTTTATTTCTCCGCCTTTTTCAACTCTCAAACCAATTGTGGTAATTGCCCTAGTTTGGACAAGATAAATTCCATCACCTTCAATCGCAAATTCCATGTCCTGGGGTTTTTTGTAATGCTCTTCCAATCTCATTGCGAGTTCTGCCAATCTATTTATTTCAAAATTATTCAAAACACGGGCTTTAGATTTCTTTTCAGGAAGTTTTACTGTTTCCTCTTTTTCTTTTTCTCCTCGGATAATCGCGATCTTTTTATCAGCAATGAATTCATCAATTATTTTCATGTCTTTTCTTGTAATAGTATAACTGTCTGGTGTTATTTTTCCCGAGACTATTCCTTCGCCTAAACCAAAAACTGCTTCGACAGTAATATTATCATTTTTGAATGCTGGATTTTGAGAGAAGATGACACCTGATTTTTCAGAATTTATCATTCTTTGAACAACTGCTGCAAGCAGAGCGCCCTCCATGTAATTTTTTTTGTGTCTATAATAAGCAGCTCTTGCAGTGTAAAGTGAAGCGAAACATTTTTTCACATTTTCTATAAGGTCCTCATTTCCTCTGACATTGACAAAGGAATCCTGTTGTCCTGCAAAACTTGCATCTTTCAAATCTTCTGTTGTCGCACTTGAACGAACTGCAACATAAATCGGCTCTCTTTTATCAAGAACTTTCAAAGCACCTTTTTCCAAATCTTTTTCTTCAACGTTGAGATTTTCATAAGCTTCGATTATCTCTGCTTTCAAATCTTCAGGCATTTTTGCTTTGACAATTAGCTCTCGAATTTCTTTTGTCTTCTCTTCAAGCTGGTCTGTGTTTTCATAATCAATTTCTGATAGCAATTTCTTTACCTTTTCATTCAAATCTCTCATGAAATACTGATAAGCTTCCGTCGTTACAACAAATCCCGGAGGCACAGGAACTTTCAAATTGAATATTTCACCCAGATTAGCGCCTTTTCCCCCTACAAGCGGAACAGAGTCCTTATTTATTTCTGAGAACCATTTGATGAAGTCGCCTTTTTGAAAACTTTCTTCACCTTTTTTCATATTTCTCTAAGAGAAAGAACATTAATAAATTTTTTGTACAGACAATTCATTAAATTTATAAAGAAACTTTTTTTTATTCAGATATGGCTATAGGATGGATAATCTTAGGAGTAGCAGTTATAATCGTTGCAATTATATTCTTTTCATATTTTAACAGATTTGCGGTATTAAGTAATAGAATCGATAATTCTCTAAGCCAGATTGATGTTCAATTGAAGCGAAGAGCAGACTTGATTCCAAACTTAATTGAAACAGTCAAAGGTTATGCCAAACATGAAAAGTCAATTATGACTGAAGTTACCAAGGCAAGACAGGCTATGGTTTCCGCAGGCGATATTGTCAGCAAGGTTAAAGCAAATAATGCTTTGCAAAATTCATTAGGAAAGCTATTTGCAATTGCTGAAAACTATCCTGATTTGAAGGCTAATCAAAATTTCCTTGAATTGCAAAAAGAATTATCAACCACAGAAGATAGAATTGCTTATTCAAGACAATTTTACAACGATAGCATTTTGACTTATAACAACATATGTTCCACTTTCCCTGGAACTTTCTTTGCAAATCTTTACGGAAGAAAACAGAAGGAATACTTGCAGATTGCCGAAGCTGAAAAAGAGCCGGTTAAGGTTCAATTTTAATTCCTAATAACAAAGTTTATATTGTAAAATAATACTAATTCTTATTGCTTACTTCCTTAAGGAAGATTATGCGAAGGAAACCGTAAGTGTCCTCGCACCCCGATAGTTCAGGCTAAAATCAAGAAGATTTTGCTAAGACCTATCGTTGCTACGCCCCGATAGTTCAGAGGCCAAGAATGCGGCCCTCTCAAACAGCGATTTTGCCTTGTTGAAAGGTTGAAATCTAGCATCTCAATGCATCTGTTCTCATTGGCTGCCCATTTAGGGCGGCTGCTGATCCCTAACGGGATTGGAGAACGGCCGTGACCCGAGTTCGAATCTCGGTCGGGGCATGAAACTTTTCAAGTTCCAAGCCGCTAATCGGTTAAAAATCAATTAGGGCATTTCTTTTATAAAAAGTTTAAAAAACTACTATACACGTAATATATTAGAAAGCCCTATAGTACAGCGGTCAAGTATGCTGGCCTCTGAAGCCGGTGACCCAGGTTCGAATCCTGGTGGGGCTATGGAACCACCAGCGGGTTCCACACCTCCTGCTCCCAACAGGAAGTTGAGAAATAAAAAAATGCCAGAAGAAAAAGAGATTGATACCCCTAGAATAAAGGAACTTAAGTACAAATCACGAAAAGATAATATCAAGGCAGGAATTTTCTCATCTGCTAAAAGTTCTTTTGGGGATAATTTTCTAAGCCCTTTTGCAATCGCGCTTAATGCAAGTAATTCTTTAGTTGCTTTGCTTACAGCTATTTCAGGAATCCTTGGTCCATTAAGTCAAATGTTTGGTTCAAGACTCATGGAAAAATATTCGCGAAGAAAAATCATAGTCCGTTCAATCTTTGTGGAATTTTTATGGTGGATTCCTTTTATTGCAATTGCGATTTTATATTCAACAGGGATTATGAGAAATACTCTTGCATTGATATTCTCACTTTTCTTTGCATTTTACATAATAACTGCCAACATAGCTACTCCCGCATGGTTTTCATGGACTGGCGATATCGTAGCTGAAAGATACAGGGGAAGATGGTTTTCCAAAAGAAGCTTATTGATTGGCTTTGTTTCAATCATACTTTCTTTGCTCGCTTCATTAATCTTGGATAATTTCACAAAGATGAATCTGATGATGCTTGGTTTCATTATTTTATTTGCACTAGCTCTTATTTCCAGAGTAATCTCTTGGAACTTTTACAGAAGGGAATATGAACCTAAAGCGGAATTTAGCAAGGAGAATTATTTTTCATTTGTTGATTTTATACTAAAGGTGAAAAGCACAAATTTTGGGAGATTTTCTATTTTTACAGCATTACTTAATCTTGCAGTCTCCATAGCATCCCCTCTTTTCATAGTATATATGCTGAGGGATTTGCATTTCAGTTATTTTATTTACATGGTAATCACTTTGGCAGGGACAGTTTTCTCCCTTCTGGTAATGGAGCTATGGGGAAAGATTGCAGATAAATATGGAAATTATTTTGTTTTATATGCTACTGGAATTTTGATACCTTTCGTTCCAATATTATGGATTTTTTCTGCTTCTCCAATTTATCTTATCTTTGTCCCAACATTGATAAATGGAATTGCATGGGCAGGTTTTAATTTAGCTTCTAATAACTTTGTTTATGATAATGTCCGTCCTGAAAAGAGAGGACTGGCAATTTCATATTTTAATATGCTTACCGGAATAGGGATTTTTGTTGGTGCACTGATTGGAGCATTCTTGATAAACTTCCTAACAATTGATTTCCTCTCTCCGATATTGTTTATTTTCATAATAAGCGGGGTTTTGATGATGACGGTAATAGTTATTTTCCTTCCTATAATCAGAGAAGCAAGGGAGATAAAAGGCAGGAAAGAGAAAGTAAGAACGTTGATTTTCAAGCAGTTCAAGCCGGCTGTTTTAGGAGAGGTTCATGAAATCATGTCCCTGAGGAAATTCTTCAAAAATAAGTAGTTCATAAGATTTTTAAATGAGATTAGGTACTTTTTCATATGTTCAAGAAGAAGGTTTGTCCACGATGCGGAAAAAGCTTGAAGGATAAATATGATTTTTGCCCTCATTGCGGAACTGCATTGGAGAAGAAAACAGAAGATTTTGGAATGCTTGGAAAGGATGATTTTTTCAGCAATAATTTTAATGAAATGAGATTGCCTTTCGGATTTAATCTCTCTAATATTGTATCCACCCTTATGAACAGCGTTGAGAAGCAATTAAAAGAAACAGAGAAGAGACCCAACAAGATTGAAGGGGCTAAAAGAAACATTATAATTAACATTGCTGGAATGCCTATTGCAAATCAAATGCCCACTCAAATTGAAAGTCCAGTCAAGAAAGAAACAAAAAATATTTCACTGGATAATTTTTCTTCTGAGAAACTTAGGAAATTTTCAGCCCTCCCGAAAGAAGAACCAAAGACTAACATTAGGAGATTGTCCAATAAAGTTATTTACGAAATCAATTTGCCCGGTGTTAAATCCGCAAAAGATATTTCAATTCTTAATTTGGAAAAAGGAATAGAACTAAAGGCAGTTTCAGAGAAAAAAGCGTATCTTAAATCAATACCAATTACGTTACCTATTTTGGCTTACAAGCTTTCAAAGGGAAAACTTGTTTTGGAACTTGATGCTCATGAAGACTAGACATTGAAACTCATTTTCATCTTCTTCAAATCTTCCATCAATATTTTTTCCTTCTCTTCGCTGATGACGTCTACGAAAAATCCTTCATTTGCCTTATCAATATTATTCCAGCTTCCGGCTTTTCTTATCACTGAATCTATTTCTGCTTCAGAAAGTGAAGTTCTCGTCAAGATATGCCATCCTGCAATTGTATCGTTTACATTCGGATTTTCATATCCCAAGACTTTGCAGACAACATTTTCGTCGAGAATTTCTTCATAATTAAGTGCATTTAAAACAAGCATGGTCTGGCTCAAATCTAATTTTGCATAATCTTTTACTATAATGTCCGTTTCTTTTTCAACACCAGAAAGAATTTCCTTCAGACGGATTCTTAATAATGTTCCTTCCCTTCCCAGTTCTATTGAATATCTTTTCAAATCAGATGCAATTTTTTCAATCAACCTTCCTTTTTGGATTACCTGTATTGCCTGGCTTAAATTGAAATAATTTTTCAAATCCATCTTGATTAATTTTTCAGAATAGTTGTCGAATAATTCTCTTTGCTTTTCCAATAATTGAAGATGCTCGTTTGTTTTTCTAAGAAGTTCATCTGTTGAAATCAAAGGATATCGGATATCTTTGTAATAAATTGTTATCACACTTCTTCTTTCAGAAATTGCCACTGCTAAAGTTCCCGCTTGTTTTGCTGTTCTCTCTGCTGCCTTATGCCTTGTTCCTGTTTCATTCGTCTTGATTTTGCTGTTGGGTGTAAGAAGAACATTTGCATAATTTATTTTTTTTGCATCTTTGCTCAGAACTATTGCTCCGTCCATCTTTGTAAGCTCAATTAATTTTTGCGGTGTGAAATTTGTATTTATTCTGAACCCTCCTTCAAACAATCCGAATGCATTTCCATTGTCAATAACAATCAATGCACCTTTCCCCACTTTCAATGCTCCATCAAGTGCTGCACGAAAATTAGTTCCTGGAACAATCAGTTTCAATATTGAGAGAAATTCTTCTTCACTAGAACCTTTCTCACTTTTCTCAGTTATTTTTTTCTGAACCTCTCTTATTCTTGCTTCCATTTTCCCCACTATTTTATTGTTGTCTCTCTTTATTTAATTTTTTATTTTTTTAGCATTTTAGTATTAATAAAGTGAGCCTGCAAGGATTTGAACCTTGGACCCCTGCCGTATCAGAGCAGTGCTCTAGCCAGGCTGAGCTACAGGCTCGCTAATTAGAATTTGTACAGGATTATTTATAAAGCTTTATTGATTAATTTTTTAGTAAAGGCTAGGGGTGAAAATGCTTAATAAAAAAGGTATATCCAGTATAATAGCGACGTTGATACTTATCCTTCTGACAATTGTACTTATCGGGATTGTCTGGGTTGTTATAGTAAATATCACTTCTTCAGCCAATAAAGGAATAGACATTGGAGGTTTGACTCTTAATCTGAAAATTCAGCAGGCTTTGAAAGGTACAAATAATATCTCTGTTATAGTACAAAGGCAATCGGGGGAAGGAAATTTGGTTGGAGTTAATTTTGTCATTTCTGACGGCTCTATTTCAGAGGTAATAAAACAAAATACCTCTTTGGATATTTATCAAGGCAAGAGTTTTGTGCTTTCTCCGCAACAATTAGATATTAATTCTGTAAAGACAATCTCTGTTGCCCCAATTTATGTTTCACAAAATGGCGGCTCGCAACAAATTGGGGGAATTACAGATACTTATGCTTTTGGAAATGGATCTATAATAGCAAATGGAAATAGCGGAAGCAGTAGCTGTACCCCTTCATCAAATCAGGCAGGATTATGCACAGGATATACCTGCGGTGATGTAAATAATGGAACATGCTCTACTGTAAATTGCGGAACTTGTGGTTCAGGGCAAACTTGCAATCTCGTGTCTCATCAATGTATTAACAGTGGAAGTACTTGCAGTCCGGCTCCTGATAACAGTTTTGTTGCCCTTTGCACGACTCCTGGATACATTTGCGGTGATGTAAATAATGGAACATGCTCTACTGTAAATTGCGGTTCATGCGGAAATAATCAATTTTGCAATTTGACAAATCATCAGTGTGTAAATGAAAACAATCCTGTCTGTGTCCCAACAACATGCCCGCAATCAAATTATCAATGCGGTGTTGCTCCCGATGGATGCGGTTCTCCTTTAAATTGTGGAAGCTGCGGAGGAAATGCTTTTTGCAATTCTCAATGGCAATGTGAGACCTTTAAAATGGATAATAGCGGAACAATCTTCTCTGCATGGCCTTTAACACCTATTTACTTTGACAGCAATAATCTTCCTACGGATCCAAGTTCTATTGCGAGTTATAATGATGCTTTGCATTACATAAGATTTCCCGGAAGCAATTATTCTGGATGTGTCCAACTCTCATTTATTTCTCCAGAGCCATCTCCGAGTACTATGCTTTATATACGATTAGTGGATTCAGCAAATGTTACAGCAGGAAATAATTATCAAATTTGGAACAGCCAGCAAGGATGTTTGGTACATCCCGGTTTTACTTAATTACAGAGAAATTTATAAATAATAATTTTCTTGTAATTTGATGAAAAAAGAGGCAATATTTTTTCTTTCCATACTTATTTTTTTAGTTTTTGCTGGACTTGTTTCTGCAATTCCTGCATATAATGATTTGCATTTGAATATCCAGACAACTTATAGTAATGGAAGCGTGCAAACGGGGACTTTTGTTTTTGTTTTTAACATTTCAAGCACGTCTGATTGTGCGACAGTAGTTTATTCTAATTCTACGACTTTGACGACTGATGTGAGAGGAATAATTTCTTATTATCTTAACAATGTTACATTAGATTTCACTCAGCAATATTGGCTTTGCTATTATCGAAGCGGAGTTTTATCTGATATAGTTGAATTGTCTAAGACGCCTTCATCTTTTGCTACAACAAATGTTTCTCTATCCGGAGTTGCAATTAATACTAATCTTAATCTGGCAAATTTCAATGTTTCAAATGCAAACTATGTAACTGCGAACTTTTTTGTTGGTGACGGTTCTGGTTTAACCGGATTAAATGTAAGTGGAGGGACAAATATTACAAATCAATATTATAATATAACTGGGAATAATAGTGAGCCAAATTGGAATGGTAATTATTCATACATTACAAATAATACTTTTATGTCAATAGCTTATGCAAATAATAATACCTTTGCATTATTTGGAACAGGTGGAAACGCATCTTTCAATCAATCTCTCACAGATAAATTGTATGGTAATGCCACCAATGGAACATTCGCTTTAATCTCTGAACCAAAAGCATACAATGGGAGTTTAATCAGTATAGTTAATTTGAATGGATATGGATATTATAATTCAACTACCCTGCCAAATACAACTGCGGGAGTTAATATTGGAACGCCTGCGGGATCTGTTGTTGCATTTAATTCTGCAACATGTCCAACTGGCTGGATTGCTGCTGACGGAACACAAGGAACACCTGATTTAAGGGGATTATTCATTAGGGGTGCGGGAACAAATGGAAATATAACTGCAGCAAATGGTTCAACATTTTCTGCAATATTCGGAAATTATCAGAATGATATGTTTCAGGGACATATTCCTACGGGGGCCATAACTGGCTTCTTAGCAGCTGCTGGTGGAACAAGTGTTGCAACAACTTCATATTCCGGCTCATCCCAAACTCTGGCTGGACATGTTGGACTTTTAGGATTAGCAACTGATGGAACAAACGGGGTTCCAAGAACAGGGGCAGAAACCAGACCTGCAAATTATGCCTTGACTTATTGTGTAAAATTGCAGAATGATAATTCAACAAGCACCATTTGGAGTCAGAATGGGCTTAACGTATTTATTTCAAATGCAAGCTTAAAAGTCGGAATAGGGACAACGACACCGCAAAATACTTTTAATGTTATTGGTGATATTAATGCAACTAATGATATTTGGAGTAGAGGAAATAATCTAACAATAGCTTATCTTTATGCAACAAATGGAACTTTTGCAACTATCAATGGAAATGCATCTTGGAATGCAAGTGCTGTAAGTCCAATTAGTTTCAATATAACAAACAATAACTTTGAAATAAAAAATAGTTCAACGAATGCTATATTTTATGTAAATGGAAGTTCAGGACATGTTATCATAGGAAGTTCTGGCTATACAAATCCCTTATCTTTATTGACTGTTGGATTTGACTCTGGAAGTAATGAAGTTAATTTGTCTGGTTTGTTCTTTGTAAATTCAACATCTAAATTTATTGGAGTTAATACATCTACACCTCAAACAGCTCTTAATGTAATAGGGCAAGTTAATTTCACAAATGGTTCTGCTAATGCTCTTGGCTTGTTTATGAATAATTTAGCAAATAGTGGTTTTAATACAACAACTCCTCAAAATGCTTTGGATGTTAGAGGGGTTTTGAATGTAACAAATTTGATTTATGCTGGCATAATAAACTCAAGTGGAACAACTAATTTTTCAAACTTTTTATTTACAACAACTTCAACAGTGGGAGTTAACACTTCTGGAAAATCCCCTCAAAATGCACTTGATGTAAATGGCAATGCAAATATCACTGGAACCTTTTTTGGAAATCTGATTAATATAACAACAGGAAATTTCACTTTGAAAAGCCAGACTCTAAGCAATATTATTTTAGCTAATGGAACAAATGGATTTGTCGGAATAAATTCTTCAACACCTCAAAATGCACTTGATGTAAATGGCAATGCAAATATCACTGGAACCTTTTTTGGAAATCTGATTAATATAACAACAGGAAATTTCACTTTGAAAAGCCAGACTCTAAGCAATATTATTTTAGCTAATGGAACAACTGGAAATGTGGGTATAAATACTTCAAATCCACAGAATACTTTGAATGTGGTAGGAAATACGAATATAACGGGTAATACGAATATAACGGGAACCTTGTATTCTGGAAATAATCTAACTATTAGCAACGGTACTGGCTCATGTGTACTATTTATTGGCCCAGCATCTGGTTGTCCTGTAGGTTCAACTGCGGTATTTACTTCAAGCGGAGCTGTTAGGCTCTGTGGAAGTTGTAATTAAATAGAAATTATTAATTTTAATTCAATTAACCTCTGTATTCTTTAGATATCTTTATATAACCTAAATAAGTTATATAGATTATATGTTAACCGAAAAAGAAATTGAAGTTTTGAAATTAAAGAAACAAGGGCTGACTCAGATAGAAATAGCAAGGAAATTAAAGATTTCACAACCTGCGGTTTCTAATTTTTATAAAAATGCCCTCGGCAAAATTAAGAATGCTGAAGAGATAATGAAAATAAAGAAGCAATTAGGGATAAAATGAAATCTAGACATCATTTCCTAATACTTTCTATTTTTGTAATATGCATGGCTTTTTTGCTTGGTTATACTTATCGATTGACTGGTGCTGATGTCGTATCTGTAAATTCTGGAGGATCTTCTAATATTACTGTGAGTCCTGATATCTATACTGAAGGATTCTTTTCTAATCCGATGATGTCAGCAACAGAAACTAGTGGAACAAATGGGACTGAAGGCACAGGCGGAACAGGCGGCGGTGGAGGAGGAATAATACCGACATCAAACATCTCAATTAATCCTGGACAGTTTAATCTTAATATGCTAATTAATACGAATATTCCTGAATCTGTTTCTATTACCAATATTGGCGGAAGTTCAACAATAATAACTATCAGTCAGACAAATCTTACTAATATGGTTTTGATTGGAAATACTACTCTTAATCTTGCTGCCGGAGAGACTCAAGTTCTTAATTTAATTTTCATTGCACCAAATACAACTGGTGTTTATAATGGGACAATTAATATCGGAGACAGAACTATTTTCGTATCTTTGAACGTGGTTAAGCAATTTATTCTCTTTGATTCTAATATCATTGTTTTGAATAAAAATTACAGAGTTCCTCAGGGGAATTCTCTTTTGACACAAGTCACAATGATACCTATGGGAGATAATGTAAGACTTGACGTCACATTGAATTATAGCATCAAAAATATAAATGGAACAGGTTATACAACAAGAAGCGAGACTCTTCTTGTTACTTCCCAACAGGCTTTGAGCAGAAACTTTCAGACAGGAAATCTGCCGATTGGAAATTATACAATCAACTTAGAATTGATATATCCTTACGGTGTTGCTCCTTCGAGCGCGCATTTTGAAGTTGTTACAAATCAAACAGGACTTTTCTCCGAGATAATTTATTGGCTTTTAATTGCTATTGTCTTAGTTTCAATATTGATTCTAATAGTAATAATTATAAGAACAATAAGAAGATTGCGTAAAAAATATTAAACAAGCCCAATCTTCAGCATTTCTTCCCAAGATTTTATGCCCAGTCCAACCAGCGCCTCTTTGAAAGTGATTATAGTCTTTGGATATTTTGCAAAATCGTCAATTGGAATTCTTGGACATGCCAACACAATAAATGCATCAATGTTGTAAAAGTTCATGACTTTATCCGGAGAAAGTTCATTCATTGTGATTATTATCGCTTCTTTTCCCTGCTCTTTTAGCTTTTCAAGCAAATAGTTTGGCGAGCCAAATTTTTGTCCTGGTTTTATTTCAATTATGATTCCTACTTTTTTAGCCTGCTTAAATTTTTCTATTGAAATCGCTCTTTGTTTCAAAATTTTGTCTCTTAATCCAGAAAGTTCTCTAACATCATTGTTATATACGTCAAGCAAAATTACCGGTT
The DNA here is from genome assembly GCA_964544395.1 of Candidatus Woesearchaeota archaeon. Classification (GTDB taxonomy): domain Archaea; phylum Nanobdellota; class Nanobdellia; order Pacearchaeales; family GW2011-AR1; genus JAKLIN01. Next base: position 27,738 of record CAZJAO010000001.1, on the reverse strand, counting down.
TTTCAACGGAAAGAACAGCCCCCATACCATGGAATTGATTTCCCAAGATTACAAAACAATCTACCTGCGATTCAATTGCCTTAAGCCCTCCGTATTGGCAACCAACAATATGACCTTCATAAGCAACATGTCCTAATTTTTTTGACAATAAAATTTCTTTTCCATGAGACTTATAGAAATTCTCAATCATTTCAACATCATGCCTGTGCTGTATTGAATATGAGAATCCAATTCTTTTGTATTTCTTCAATGCTTTCAGAGATTTTTCAAGCAAGGGAGTAAGATTAAGAATATCTTTGACTTCTATATACAGAATAGGAAAATCTATTTTTAGGAATTCTGCATGACCGAAATGAACAATCAAATCGACTCCTAATGCTTCTGCTTCTTGTACTGCTGGTGCGCAAGCCCCCCATGAAGTTTCACCTGAAAAAATAGCTTCAATTCCCATTTCATTGAAAATTTCTGCGAATTCAGTTGAATTTTGTTTAATGCCTTCGGCTAACTGTACCAAGACCTTCTTTGGCTTTATTTTTTTTAATTCTCTTACAATCTTTTCTTTTTCAAAATCTAATACCATTAGTTTATCTCAAATTTAACCTCTCCTTTTTTAATTTTGCATTGACATGCTAATCTGTGCTTCCTGTCTCTCATTAAATCTTTTTCCTGTTCTGTTAATTCGGAAAGGTTATCTTCTCCTTCAATTATATCAATCATGCATGTTCCACAGATACCATCCTCGCATCCGAAAGGCACACCTAATCTTTCTACGGTCTCCCTAATCTTTTCTCCTTCTTTAATCTCCTCGCTTTTTCCTGTTTTCAAGTTTATTATTCGACTCATTAAATTAATCTTTAATTTAGGTATAAAAGGGTTTTGTTTCTTCATAAAATTTATAAACAATAGTTAATGAAGCATTAGAATGGAGTGGACAAAAATTCCCGATGAAAAAGAGCTGAAGCAGACTATAGATAACATAAAATCTAGAGGAATAAATGTAATTCTTGTTAATAGTAAATCCGAGGCTCTTGAGAAAATAAAAGAATTTATTCCTAAAGGTGCAAGTATTGCAAATGGCGGTTCAACTACTTTAGAACAAATAGGATTTATTGATTATCTAAAGGAAGGAAGTCATGGCTGGAAAAATCTTCATGAAGAAGTGCTTGGAGAGAAAGATAATGGAAAACAGGCTGATTTGAGGAGAAGGATGGTTACAGCAGATTATTTCTTTGGGAGTGTTAATGCTATTTCAAGGAACGGGGAATTAGTTGCATGTGATGCTACTGGCTCAAGAGTAACGGCTTATCCTTTTGCAGCAAAAAATCTTATTCTCGTTTCAGGATATCAGAAAATAACTAATAATTTAGATGATGCTTTCAAAAGAGTTAGAGAACACGTCTTCCCTCTTGAAAATGAACGGGCCAAAAAAGCTTATGGGATGGGAAGCACTTTTGGGAAATGGGTTATTATTGAGCATGAAATATTCAAGAATAGAACGACTTTGATTCTTGTGAAAGAAAAATTAGGATTCTAATCTTATTCTGAAATATACAAAACAATAAAAATGTTCAAATTTAAGTTTTTTTATGAAAACTGCAGAAGACAGCCAGGAATATTCCTATCAGCTAAGACAGAGACTCCAAAAGGATAGAGATTTTTATGAAAGAGTTAGAGACTTATGTATTTTAGCTGCCACGGGAATTTCTGATGAAATTCAAGAAGAAGCTCATACTCACTTAGAAAAATGTGTGGGTTCTGATATTAAGCCTGGTTGTTTTTTAGATAAGAATCTAATGGAAATTTATCTAATAGACGATGCAGGAGTTCCAATGCAGTCTATAACAATGATGCCGACTAATTTTAGGTCATTTAAAGATTGTAACGGCGATATTCAGCCTGTTTCTATGAACTAACATACAACTTATTTTTGGTTATATACTCATAAGCATAATAAGCTGCTGTGCATCCATCTGAAACTCCCGTTATTAACTGCTTGAATTTTTTGTCTGTAACATCACCTGCTGCAAATATGCCTTTAACATTTGTCTCTGTTGTTTCATCATTTATTTTTATCTCTCCGCTTTCATTTAGTTTTACTGCGAGAGGTTTTGCTAAATCTGATAAAGGTATATGGCCTATTGCAACAAATATTCCTTCTATTTTCATCTCTTTTTTGCCCTTGTATGGTTTATCCAACAAAATGCTTTTTACAACTTCCTCTCCTTTTATTTCCTTGATGTTTGTATTTTTCAGGACTTCTATTTTTTTATCCTGTTTCAATTTCTCAAGGTTTATTGTTTCGGGGTGAATGTCGTGACGTGCAATCAAGAAGACTTTCTTTGCGTATCTTGACAAAACAAGAGCTTCTTTGACTGCAGAATCGCTTCCTCCGACAACTGCAATTATTTTGTTTCTAAATAGTGGACCATCACATAATGCGCAGTAGTTAACACCTTTCCTTTCAAATTTCTCAGAACCAGCGACTTCTAATTTTTTCCATTTTGTTCCTGTTGCAAATAAGATTGTTTTTGCACTATATTTTCCCTTATTTGTTTTTACATAGAAATGATTCTTGTTTTTCTGGATTTCCAAGGCTTTCTCCTCTTTTATTGTGACTAATTTGTAACTTCTTGCTTGCTCCTCGATTTTTTTTGTTAATTCCATTCCTGATATTTTCGCGAATCCTGGATAATTTTCAACTATATCTGTAGTTGTAATCACTCCTCCTATTGGAAGCTCTGAACCATGACTGGCTCCAAGAATGAGGGTTTTCAATCCAAGACGAGCGGCATACATTGCAGCGGCCAAACCTGTTCCACCTGCGCCTAAAACTAAAAAATCATATTCAGACATTATATGCCTATAGTTTTCTTTAATTTATCTTCATCAAAACCAATAATTATTTTTCCGCCTGCATCAATAACCGGCACGCCCATCTGTCCAGACTTTTTTACCATCTCATGCGCCGCTCGTGCATCTCTAGAAACATCTATGTCTTCAAATTTAACATTATTCCTTCTGAAAAAATCCTTTGTTTTGATACACCAAGGACAAGTCGGTGTTGAATATACCTTTATTATCATCTTCTTTTAACTTAATATGCTCTGATTTATTTAAATCTTACCTGTGTTAAGTTGCCACTTCTTTCTTTAGAAAATAAAGAAATAGGCTTCCAAGAAAGAAACTAAATTACTACGCCCGGACCCAGAATCGAACTGGGAGATCCTTGCGGAAACGAGTTTTCGAGACTCGCGCATTACCATTGTGCCATCCGGGCTCACTCATTACATTCGTTCACCCTATTACCTGCGGTAATAGGGTATATAAAATTTAGATATGGGAATTTTTAAATCCTATTTTCTGAGGTGCGGGAAACTACGATTCTGTTTTTTCGGAGGTGCAGAACCATTTGGGTTCTGCTTAGAAAGATTTAAAACTATATTTTCCTTTTTCCAATTATGAAAAAGAGTTTACTACTGATTATTGCACTTGGATTATTTTTATCACTAAATTTCATCAGCGCAACTTGTCAATTAACTCCTCAATTAATTAATCAAGACCCTTATCCTGCTGTTCCAGGAGATTATGTAAAATTAGTCTTCCAAGTAACAGGAATTCAAGATCCGACATGCGGCAATATAACCTTCCAACTTGTTCCTCAATATCCAGTATCTTTTGACCCCGGAACAAGTTCTGTATTTACAATTCTTGGAGGTTCTTATGCTACAAATTATAACAATTTTTTAACAATTCCTTATAATGTGCGGATTGATCCAAATGCCGTCGATGGAAACAGCACGATTGAATTTGATTACAAAGCAAATGGAATAAACAATAATATCGTGGCAAATTTCTTTAACCTCTCAGTTCAGAATATTAAATCGGATTTCCAAGTATTTGTAAAGAATTACGATTATGCTACAAATGATATTACACTAGAGATTTTGAATATAGGAAAAAATGATGTTCAGTCCTTAACGGTTACGGTTCTGCCAAATCAAAATAATGTTATCATAAGAGGCCCTAATACCAATATTGTTGGCTCATTGTCTTCAAATGATTTTACAACTGCAGATTTTAATATTTTGCCAAACAAAGCAAATATCGCGATGACTATTGCTTATAATGATATTACTGGAGCAAGAAGAAGCGTTAATGAAACTGTTACTTTTGATCCAACTGAATTTCCAAAACCCACTCCAAGCTACACAGGATTAATCATAATTGTTGTCTTAGTTATTGCTGTTGTTCTATTCATTTTCTACAGACGACATAAAAAGAATAAGAAAAAGAAGTTATTGAGAGAATAAATTGTAGTTAGTTTTTTAAATAATTTAGCATTCAATTTTATATGAAGTTTTTCACAGGGTTATTACTTTTGATTATAGGTAGTATTATTGTCATATTTTTAGTTTCTCCAAATACTTTCAAGAGTATTGGAGATAGTATTAATAATGTAGTAAAGCCAACTATAGCAAATGTAACCCAACAGAATTATGTAGCAATTATTCCCTCACAGATGCAGGAATATAACAATCCTCAGGGACTCCCAAATATACCAACTATTAATCCTTATATTCAGAATATGTTAACTTGTTCCAGTCTTGAAGCAAATGGTCAAGCAAGTGGAATTTCAGATGCTAAGTCAATTCTATGCCAAGAAGCATGTGGAAAGAGAAGTATGAACTTTGGATATTATTCTTGTGATAAAGATTTATTGACTTGCTATTGCTCTCCTTAGAATTCTATTCATACCTTAAAGCTCTTACAGGGCTTATTCTGGATGCATTCAGAGCAGGCAGAACTCCAGATATTGCACCTGTGACTGTTGCGAACAAAATGCATCCAAGGAATAACCAGATTGAATATCCTGGCTGGAGGAATCCCAAACCTACTACTATCAATACTTTTCCTGCAATTTCTGTGAGGATAAATCCGACAATAACTCCTACAATTCCCGCGATTAATCCCAACATGCTCGATTCAAACAAGAATATACTCAAAATCTCCGAATTTCTTGCTCCGATAGATTTCAAAACCCCTATTTCTTTTATTCTTTCAAGAACAGAAGTAATCATCGTGTTTGATGTGTTTATTGCAGAGACAAAAACAGAAATCAACGCGATAAGAATTATGAAACCGATAACTATGTTCAATGCAGAGGAATAACTGTTCAGCAAGTCCTGGAATGAAGCTACGGTAAAATCTTCCTGCCCTTTAGGGAGATTTCTTGACCTTAATAGACTCTTGTCAATATTATTGACGACATTCGTAATATTTGTTGTGTCGACTGTTGCGATTAAAGTATTGTAGCTTGTTGAATTTGGATAGAGCACCTTGAAGTAATCATTCGTTACATAAACTTGGGTATCATCCTGCGTGTCTCCAACAGCACTGTAAAATCCAATGACCTTCACTTTCTGTCCGTTGATTAAGATATCATCATTTATATTAAGCCCTTTAGGAAAGATTTTGTTATCTATTTCATAATCATATCCAAGGACAGCATCGCCTTTTTCCCCTTTTTGTAATTCTCTCCCTTTATCTATTGTTACGCCCTGAACCTGAATGAACATCGGATTTTGCGGGTCATATCCTATAATGAAAACATATTTCAAACTATTTTTGAATTCCACCTGCGCGGCTTTGGAATAAATTCCTGTTGCGCTATAGACTCCCGCTGTCCTTTCGACGGCTGTAAGATCTGTTGAAGTCAATGCAAATGAAGAATCCAAACCCGGCGCTCCGATTCCTTTCGGTTCAATTAAAACTTTATTTGCTGAACCTCCAGATATGAAATTATTTATGTAATTATAAAGTCCCATTCCAAAACTTATGAATATGAATATTGTTGCTATTCCAACGAAGATAGAGATTATTGTAAGCAAACTTCGGCTCTTTCTTTTTTTCAATGCTTCAAGTGAATATTTTATTGTTTCGCTTTTCATCCTCTTATATCCTCCACTGGACTTTCTCTAGATGCATGAATTGCAGGAACTAATCCCGAAATAACCCCAATTAAAAAACTGCCTGTAGCAACGGAGAATAGGAGAAGGAAATTAATTTGGGGCTGTGTTGAAGCTCCAAGGAAAGTATTTAGCACAAATGTGCCGAGATAACCGAGACCGCTTCCGAGCAAGATTCCAATAATTCCTCCCGCGAGTCCAAGAAGCCCTGATTCAATTAGGAATTGATAAAATATCTGTTCATTTCTTGCTCCAATAGCTTTCATAATTCCGATTTCTCTTTTTCTCTCAAGCACGGAAGTTGTCATCGTATTTGAAATTCCAATTGCGCCAACTAAAATAGAAATTGATGCGATTATTATTATGAAAACCTGAACACCATTAATTACGGAATTTACCGTAGAAAGCAATGCTGCAGGAGTTGAAACAGTGAAATCTTCCTCCCCGACTTTCACGTTTCTTCTTTGCCTCATTAACTTTTCAATCTCAGTTGCAGTCTGATTAATCAAGCTTTTATCTGTAACCTTTACAGCTATTTCGTCAACTACATTTCCATATCCAAGGAGATTCTTCATGTCAACTTCATTCATGTATATGGCATTATCATAAATGAAGCTCCCTTTTTTTTCTAATATTCCCTGTACCTTGAAATTTTTTCCATTGATAACCAGTATATCGCCTACTTTGATATCCTTGTCAAATCCATTTTTTGTACCATCAATAAAATTGTTTCCTAATACAACTGAGCTTCTGTCACCTTGTCCGATTAGTTTTCCAGAAATTGTTTTCACATCTGCAAATTGATATACATAATTAGCCTCTCTTTGGTTATCTGGAATTGAAATTCCATAGGTAAAAACTGCCTTCTTGTTGAAATCTATTTTTAATCCCCGAACATCCCTTGAAATCGCGACTTCCACCCCCCCTAATCTTCCTATTGCATCTGTATCTGACTGTAGCAATGGATTTACTGCCCCACTTCCAGGTGGTCCGAGATTATTCAAACCGCCTGCTTGCACAGTCAAGACTTGGGTTGAACCTACATTAAACTGAGAGTTTACAGCATCTTTAAGTCCATTTCCCAAAGAGATAAGAGAGACTACCGCTGCTACTCCAATCAAAATCCCGAGAAGTGTGAGCCAGCTTCGCAAACCTCGTTTTTTCAAATTGTTTGAAGCTAGGGAAAAATAGTCTTTTATCATTTTTTAGAAAACCGATTTACTTTTTGAGAGTTTTCCATTTACCTTTTAACTTTTCAGTAACCTTCTCTATTTGTCCATCCTTAATCCAATAAATCTTTTTTGCATGTTCTGTTGCGAGATTTGGGTCATGAGTAACGATAATTATTGTCTTGCCTTTATCATTTAATTCATTTAGGAATTTCATAACAATCTGGCCTGTGTGGGTATCGAGATTACCTGTGGGTTCATCGGCAAGAATTACTTCAGGGTCATTTGCTAAGGCTCTTGCAATTGCTACTCTTTGCTGCTGCCCCCCCGAAAGTTCAGATGGGTAGTGATCCATTCTGTTTCCAAGTTCAATCATTTTCAACAGAGTTTCTGCTTTTTGCTCTCTTTTTATCTCATCAACACCCTGAAACATCATTGGGAGCATCACATTTTCTTTTGCTGTCAGATTTGGAATTAAATTGAACTGCTGAAAGATAAATCCAATTCTTCTGCCTCTAACTTGAGCAAGGTCAGATTCGCTCAAATGTGAAATGTTATGCTGGTCAAGAAATATTTTTCCTCTTGTGGGGATATCAAGGCTTCCGACAAGATTCATTGCAGTACTCTTCCCACTTCCACTTGGACCCATAATTGCAATAAAATCCCCCTTCTTAACATGGAGATTGATATTATTTAACGCTATAACCTGATTTTCTTCTCCCTCATTGTAAATTTTCCACACATCCCTTAATTCTATTATGGTAGTCATAGAATTGGAAATGCTTTTACATTTAAAAATTCTTCATCATTCATATCTTAATGCTTCAATTGGACTCAATTTCGACGCTCTATAAGCAGGAATTGCTCCGGCAGCCATCCCAATTAAAACAGAAAAGGCCACAACACCAATAAGTAACCATGGATTTATGGACGTTGATGTGAACAGACTGCCTAACATATTTCCTGCTCCCTGTGTTGTCGTGCTGCTTGATGATGTTGCGAGAGAGCTTATCAGGCCAGAGGCTACAACTCCAAGCAATGCCCCCCCAATTCCACCCACCATACCAATCATTCCGGAATTTATTAAGAATATAGATAGGACATCTCTGTTTTTTGCGCCAATCGCTTTCATGATGCCAATTTCCCTTGTTTTCTCAAGGACGGATGTAAACATTGTATTTGCTATTCCTATTGCTCCGACAATAAGGGAAATAGCAGCTATTGCTCCAAGAAATATTGAAATTGTGTCTAGGGTGCTAGAGACAGTTGACTGAATCTCTGCGGGGTTTGATATACTGAAGTCTACATTTTTTTGCTGGAGGATTCCGCGTTCCATCATAAGGACCTTAGTCATTTCCGTAATTGTCTTGTTTGTTGCATTAGTGCTGTCATCGGTTATTTTTACCTGAATAGAATCGTAATTATCCGAGCCGGGACTGAAGACTTCCCTTGCAGTGTTTATTGGCATGTAAACTGAATTGCCACTTGATAATATGCCTACAACTTTGAAAACTTTTCCTTCTATTGTTACTTTTGAGTTTAATGAAATGCCGCTGAATACGCTGTTTGCTAGATTACTGCCTATTACAATGGAGTAAGTGTCTGAAGTAGTCAGGAACCTTCCGGAGCTTAATGTATCTGTCGTTATTTCTTTCCATACTGTCGAGTCAACTCCTGTAACACTTACAGTAGAACTTTTGCTTAAGTAACCCATTGTTCCCCTATCTGAAATTTCTCCCAAGATATATTTTATGTTAGAAACAGATTTGATTGCGTCAAGATCTTTTGATGTCAGATTTTTTGTTGTTGTAGTTGAAGGACTTACTCCTCCAAAAGCTATGTTTCCTCCTCCCTGGAATCCTGTTCCGCCTATTGCTCTTGATGCCCCCGGAGTTATTGTTATTATATCTGCCCCTAGCTTCCCAAGACTGCTGGATAACTGTTTTTCCGCTCCTGAACTTATAGACAGAATTGCCACAACAGAGGCTATGCCTATAATAATCCCGATAATCGTGAGCCAACTCCTGATTTTACTGTGTATAAGAATATTCCACGCGAGATGGACCGATTTTTTTATTTTCATATCTCCCCATCTACTTCTTTTCGCTTTCTTTTACTTTCCTTATCCAGTCAGGCAACTGTTGAGATTTAGAATTATTGATTTCTGTCTTTGCTTTGGTCTGATCTTTTTGATATTTCTTTTTTCTGAAATACTCTTTAATTTTTTTTGAATTCTTTCTGTAAATAATTGATCCTATTATGAGAAGAACAATTACTCCTCCAATTATTACAACATAAACAACCCAACTAGTAGTATTGCCGCTTCTTCTATATGCTCCTCCGGGGAATTGTCCCGGCGAAAGATTAGTTCCAGTTGTTACATTCCCCCCCATAATTGCTGTTCCTGTTGTTCCATTCATAAAAGCATAGCTGGATGTTGAGGAAGAGGACAAGAAAGTTACATTTTCAAAGACTTGCCTTCTCACTCCGATACTGTCCGTATAATCGATTTCAACGGTTAAGTTTTTTGCTACGGTTCCTTCTTTAACTACTTCAAATGTTGCAAGCGTATAATCTCCCGCGTCCAGATTTCCAACCATCTGACCATTTGTTCCTGTTATTGAAAAGCCTTTTTGTTCAGGTATCTTGACAATCATTGAATTAGCAGTATTCTGCCCTGTATTTGCTATTGCAAGCGAAACTTCAGAGGTTGTTGAATCCTGGAGTACCATATCAAAACTAGTCTGGACATTTGCTATTTGTATGTCCAACATCTTGACACTCCATGTAGAACCCAATCCACTTGAGCTGTAGTCAAGCTCTAGTTGGTTATCTCCAATCACGGCATTTTGGTCCACTCTTACTTTGAAGTGCATAACTATAGGGGTTGAACCCAACTGTCCGAAGCTTTGGACTCCGGAATCAGACGGGTCCAACGAAAAAGGGTATTGAGCATTAAGAATGAATGTTGCATTTGAGGGGGTTACCGTTCCGACAACTTGTGCCTGCACCCACAAATCAATATATTCTCCTGGATTTGCAGGATAAGGGGAATATTTCAATTGTGTCACGACAATTCCCTGGTTGCTGTTTGTTGTATAATTAACTACATTAGAAGTATCTGCAGATACAAGAGAGATTAATGCAAATGCAAGCAGGATTGAAACTAGTAATATTTTCTTCATTATTTCTTTCCTCCTCTCTTGTTTACTACTTCTCTTTCTACCATTCCGTCCTTTATGTATATAACCCTATTTGCAAATTTTACAAGATTTAAATCATGACTAATCAAAATCACGGTTTTACCTTCTTTGTTAAGTTTTAACAGGAAGTTTATTACAAATTCTCCTGTATGGGAATCAAGATTTCCCGTGGGTTCATCTGCTAGTATAATCTCGGGATCATTTGCAAGAGCTCTTGCAATTGCTACTCTTTGCTGCTGCCCCCCAGAAAGTTCTGTTGGCTTGTGGTATAACCTGTCTCCAAGTCCGAGCATTTCAAGAAGTTCTTTTGCCATTAACCTTGCCATTTTTTCACTTGTATTTACCATTTCCATGGGGAGCATGACATTTTCCATCGCAGTGAGAGTCGGAATCAGATTAAATTGCTGGAAAATAAAGCCAATGGTTTTGCCCCTCAGAAATGCAAGAGAAGATTCATTCATATTCTCTATATCTGTCCCGTTGAGGAGAACTCTTCCCCATGATGGTTTATCTAATGCACCAATGATATTCATCATCGTAGACTTTCCCGATCCGCTAGGTCCGGTTATTGCGACGAAGTCTCCCTTTTTTATGTTTATCATTATTTCCTTTAAGACAACAAGTGTTCCGGCGTGCCCCATGTCATATTTCTTCCATACATTATTCAGCTGGAGAACTGTACTCATTGCGGAGGTGCTCCCATTCCAGAAGGCACAGAAATTCCGCTGCAGAAACTATCGGAAGGATTTATTCTCGTGCAATATTCTCTGCAATATAAAATATTCCCGCTTTGTGAACAGTAAGAATTAATTTGGCCTTGACTTGTTGCACTTGCGAAAAAACTCTCTGTTTGAGATAGAGTTTCATTATTAAATGTAAAATTGCCCCTCATAAAATTATTGCTATTTGAAAATTTGTTTATTGAGTTTGAAGAAATAAGATAGATAATAACGCCTGTGGATATTAGAATAACTAATCCTAATGAAATCGATAATCCGAGGATTATTCTGTCCTTTTTATCTTTCATTGAATTAGGAAAATAATTTTCTTTAAAAACAAAATGGACTTTAAGTCCATCGCTGTTATAAATCTTTAAATATAATAAATTGCACATAATAAAATGCCAATACCATTACCACAAATAACATTAGGAATTGGAGCAGAGATAATTTATTCATTTGTAATTATACTCTGTAGTCTTATGATTTATTTCGGAACAAAAGAACTTTATGATTTGACTTCTTATAAGGGAATAAAATATTTCCGTCAGGCATTTTTATTCTTTTCAATTGCATATCTTCTTAGATTTATTATACAATTTATCGTGATGTCTTTCAACCTGCATGAAATATTGGAAATCTATCCATTAGTATTAGGATATTTCGCACTTTTCATATTCATGTATCTTAGTTCAATTTCTATCTTTTACTTAATTTATAGTATGTCCTGGAAAAAGTTCAAAGAGAAGTCTAAGATGCCATTCATTTTCCATAGCATTGCAATTTTAATTGCTCTTGCAAGCATTTTCTTCCATAATGAAATATTCTATATAGGATTAAATGTTCTTCTTCTTGTTTCTGCAATCATACTGGTAGGCATTGCATCATATAATCAAAAACACAAATTAAAGAAGAATAATTTATTGACGACTTATTTACTCTTATTTATTTTCTTCATACTGAACGTCTTTAATATCTTGGTCCCTATCTTTTTGGAATCACTTAAACTAGTAATATATCTTGTATCTCTCGGAATATTTTTAACAATTTTATATAAAGTTCTTAAAAAATCAGGGGATTAAATGGCCAAGAGAGAAAAACTGGAAATTCTGAGAGATACACTGAAAGTAATTCAGGAAAACAGGAATGCAATAAAACCAACGATATTATTAAGAAAATCGCGAATGTCCTCTTCAAGATTCAAAGAATATTACAATGAATTAATTGGAAGTGGGCTTGTTAAAGAAACAACTCACAATCAAGATAAGTTTATCACTCTAACAGATAAAGGCTATCGTTTTTTGGACCGATACAAATCCATCATAGAATTTATTGAAGAATTTGATTTATAATCTTTTCAGCACCACAAGATTTTTAAAAAACATTCACTATTGTTAATGAATGGTTTACGAATTGCCTGAATTAGGATATGCATATGATTCTCTTGAACCTTATATAGATGAAACTACAATGAGAATTCATCATGACAAGCATCACGCAACTTACGTGAAGAAGCTGAATGAAGCGCTTGAGGGGCATGAAGAACTTCAAAAAAAGCCGATTTACATTTTGATGAAAGATTTGAATTCTATTCCAGAAGAAATAAGAACCGCAGTGCGAAATCATGGAGGCGGACACCTTAATCATACTATGTTTTGGACTCTTTTGAAAAAAAATGTCAAGCCTACGGGAGAAATTTTAACAGCAATTAAAAAAGATTTTGGGGGCTTTGAGCAATTTCAGGAGCAATTCAAGAAAGCAGCGCTTGGACAATTCGGTAGTGGATGGGCATGGCTCATCTTTAATCCTGCTAATAAAAAATTAGAAATTGTTAACTTGCCAAATCAGGATAGTCCTTTGTCGACGGGGAAAATTCCTTTAATGTGCATTGATGTCTGGGAGCATGCTTATTATCTCAAATATCAGAACAAGCGAGATGAATATGTTGATAATTTCTTCAATGTAATTAACTGGAAAGTTGTCAACGAATATTTCTTGAAGTTGAGATGAGTCTGACACGCGTCAACTTGCACTCAAACAAAATCTTTAAAAGCGCGCGATGATTATTCTAATTAAAAGAGGCAAAGAAGAATCTGAACGGTTCTTACAATCTCCGAAAAAATAATGAAGCAAAGCTTTAATGAATCTGATATAATCTTTCTTACTACCTATCCTCCACGAGAATGTGGTATTGCAACTTTTACAAAACATATAGTTAACTCTATAAATGAAAGGCTTCCGGAAAAAACAAAATCAGGAATCATTGCAATGAACAGCAACGGCGTGAATATCTATAATTATCCGCAGGATGTTATTTATCAAATCAGCGACACAGATATGAATGATTATATTGAAGCTGCAAAGCAGATAAATGATTCTCCGAGAATTAAACTGGTTAACATTCAACATACATTCGGGATTTTCAAAGGAGAATATGGAGATTATCTTCTTGCATTTCTTGAAATTGTTAATAAGCCGGTCATAGTTACATTTCACACTGTGCTTCCTAACCCAGACGCACAATTAAGAAAAGTAGTCAAGGCAATTTCAGAGAGAGTTGATGAAATTATTGTCATGACTAACAAGGCTGTTGAGATTTTAAGAGATGTCTATCGTGTTAACACGCCAATTCATGTTGTTCCACATGGCATACCAAAAGTGTCCTTTGAATCGCAAGAAACCGAGAAGGCTCGTCTTGGTTATGAAGACAAAATAATCCTGTCTTCTTTTGGAATGATAAATTCAGGTAAGGGATATGAATATGTCATTGAAGCCCTTCCCAAAATCGTTGAGAAATATCCAAATTTACTGTATTTAATAATTGGAGAGACGCATCCAATTGTAAGAAAAGAGGAAGGAGAAAGATACAGAAATTTTCTTGCAAGGAAAGTCAAGAAGTTAAATCTGGAAAAAAATGTTAAGTTTTATAATAAATATTTATCAGATGATGAAGTTGTCCAATATCTTAAAGCTACGGATGTATATATTTCTTCATGCATAGATCCAACTCAAATTACTTCCGGGACCCTTTCAGAAGCCATGGGTTGCGGACGGGCAGTTATTTCAACACGATTTTTACATGCAGCGGATATAGTTTCTAAAGAGAAAGGAATTTTGGTTGATTTCAAAAGACCAAAAGAATTTGAAAATGCGATTTTGACTTTGCTGGAAAATCCTGATTTGAGAAGGCAGATGGAAACAAAAGCTTATTACTATACGAGACCGATGACCTGGCCTAATGTTGCGATGCATTATTGCGATCTTTTTAATAAATATCTTGATTTGAAAGAAGAAGAGTTTGAATCGTTACCCAAGATAGATACCTCTCATTTGATAAAGATGACTGACAATTTTGGATTAATCCAGTTCGCAATTCAAACAGAGCCTGATGAAAATTCAGGTTATACTCTTGATGATAATGCGCGAGCGATTCTAGTTTGCACAAAGCATTACGAGAAGTTTAGAGAATTCAAGCAATTGGATTTGATAAGAACCTATCTTAATTACATAAAATATGTTCAGAAGAAAGATGGAAAGTTGTATAATTTTGTCGGCAAAGACAAGAGCATAAACAAGGATAACTGGAGCGAAGATGCGCATGGACGGGCAATATGGGCTTTAGGTTACATGATTTCATCCCCGAACATTCCTGATGATTTCAAGAGGGAAGCAGAGATGATAATCCGAAAGGCAATTGCAGCATCAAGTGAAATTGGCTCACCAAGGTCTCTTGCATTTATAATTCAGGGATTGTATTTTTACAACCGAGTTGCAAATTCAACAAAAATAAGAAGGCATATTGAAGAGCTTGCAAATATTCTGATATCACTTTACAAGGCTTCATCTAATCCTTCGTGGCGATGGTTTGAACCTTACATGGCTTATGCAAACAGCAAATTGCCTGAAGCACTTCTTTATGCTTATCTTTCAACAGGAAAAAGAGAGTATCTGGATATCGGTTTAGAAAGTTTGGATTTTCTCTTATCAAAGACATTCAATAATGAAATTTTTGTTCCAGTGGGGCAGAGGGGATGGTATTATCAGGACGGAGAGAAAGCTGAATATGATCAGCAGCCAATTGAGGCATCTTACATGATACAATCTTTGATTCTTGCTTACAAGATTATGAGGGATGAGAGATACAAGAAATATGCTTTGCAAACTTTCCAATGGTTCATCGGAAAAAACAGTCTGAATCAGGTTGTTTATGATTCAACGACAGGCGGCTGTTTTGATGGACTTGGAGAGAATGCAATAAATCTTAATCAAGGGGCAGAGTCTACAATTTCTTATTTGATGGCAAGGCTATTCTTAATGGACCTGTGATAACATGTTGACAAAAGAAGCTTATGATAAGGCAATTTGGATTTTGAGCAAATGTTCCACTACTCATGGATTCTTTGCAGCATATCCCGGATACGATATGGTTTTCGGAAGAGATTCAATGATAATGTCTCTTGGAGCATCTTTAGTTGATGATAATAAGATGAAAGAAACTTTCAAAAAATCACTCATAACTCTTGCAGAAAATCAATCAGCACGAGGACAAATACCTAATGCAGTTGACAAATATTCAGGCAGAAAACATCGTGTTGATTACATGTCCATTGACTCTGGCTTGTGGTTCATTATTGGGCATTATATTTACAAAAAGAAGTATCATGACAGCTCTTTATTCAAGAAATATAAAATTAATATTGACATGGTTTTTGACTGGCTTGAATGTCAAGACACCGGTGAGGACTCCCTGCCAGAACAATTACCCACGACAGACTGGCAAGATGCTTTTCCCCACAGATATGGACATACAATAAACACGCAAGCGTTGTATTATTTTGCATTGAAATTAGCCGGAAAAAATAGTGAAGCAGAAAAAGTAAAGTCGGTAGTTAATAACAATAAAGATTTTGGTCTATGGGGTAAGGATTTCTATCTGCCTTGGAGATGGAAAAATCATGGAAAGTATCATGAGAAAGGCGAATGGTTTGACACGCTCGGAAATTTGCTTGCAATAATTTTTGGTCTGACCGATGAAAGTAAAGCGAATAAAATATTGAACTATATTAAAAGAAACAAAATCGATATGCCTTATCCTGTTAAGGCGATTTATCCTCCAATAAAATCCGGAAGCAAAGATTGGCAGGATTATTATCTTGATTGTGCTGCGGGAAAACCCTGGCATTACCTTAATGCAGGAATCTGGACTTTCATAGGTGGATTTTATGTTCTTGCTTTGATTAAAATGAAGAGATTTAAGGAAGCAGAAGTTCAATTGGAAAAACTTTCAGAAGCAAACATGCAAAATAATGGCAATTTTGCAGAATGGTTGAATGGACAGACCGGAGAAATCGGAAGAACTGAAGCGAATGTTGAAGGATATCAAGGCTGGAATGCCGGAATGTATATTGTCGCTTATGAATCTTTGAAGGCAAAGAGAGTTTTAATCGGATAAATTTTTATACTTCCCAAATATTTTTATAATATGATTCCTGTAAAAAAAGAGGCAGTGCTAGTTACACCTAAAGACATCAAGCCCAGTTCCAATAAGTTTGAAGTTGTAGGAACCTTTAATCCTGCTGCGGCTAGATTGCCTAATGGAGATATCGTTCTTTATGTTAGAGTTGCAGAACAAATGAAGCGCGGAACCAGCGAAGATGATAAATATTATTACGCTCCGCGATGCACTGGAGAAAAGACGTGCAAAATAGAGTTTGACAGATTTAAGAAAGAAGAGGCAAAATCGAAATCAAGGAAAGATATAATCTTTAAGGATGCGACGAAGAGATTGCTATACATGTCGCATTTCAGAAGAATAATATTAGACAAAACTGGATTTAAAATAAAATCAATTGACAAGAAACCATCATTTACTGGTTTGAAAAACAACGGAGAATTTGGAGTTGAAGATCCGCGTATTGCAAAAATAGGAAATGAGTATGCTATGACTTATGTTTCCTTGTCTGGACGGGAAAATGTTTCTACATCTGTTGCTGTTTCAAAAGACTGCCTAAATTGGGAAAGAAAAGGAACAATTTTTTCCGAGCAGAATAAAGATGTTGTTCTCTTTCCGCAAAAAATAAGCAATCATTATTATGCTTTTAATCGTCCCGAAGGGAGTTTTGAGTTCACACCCCCCCATATATGGATTGCATCATCAAAAGATTTAATTGAATGGGGAGAAAATAAACCTCTAAAGCTATCTAGAAAAGGTGCGTGGGATTACAAGAGAGCAGGTGCTGGACCTCCTCCAATTAAGACAAAAAAGGGCTGGCTTCTTCTTTATCATGGGGTTATTGAAAAAAATGCTGATGCTCCTATCGTTATCTCTGGTTCAAGTGCGGTCAAGGTTACATCAAAATATGAAGTTGGAGCTGCTCTGCTTGATTTGAAAAATCCTAGAAAAATTATTGCAAAATCGTCAGGACCGATACTTGCACCAATAGAAAATTATGAAGAAAAAGGATATGTTAATAATGTTATTTTTCCTACAGGATTGGTACAAGATGGGGATGATTTGTTGGTTTTTCTTGGAGCTGCCGACAGTTTGACTGAAGTGAAGAAAATTTCTTTGAAGAATGTTCTTAATTCTTTAAGACGTGTTGATTAATCAAATCAAGCATTCTTTGAGCTGTGATTTTGTAATTGAAAGTTTTAAGCGCATGCTCTGCGGCTCTCTTTCCCATTTGTTCTCTTAATGTTTTATCTGTCATTAATTTTAGAGTATATTGCGCGAGTTGGTCTGTATTTGCACGATAAGCAAATGTTTTTGGCTTATCAAACACAATTTTATGCTTGTCCTCAAATCCCATCCAGTCATAAGCCCATTCGCTTGGCAATTTTACTTCTGTTTCAATATCAACTAAAAATCCGGTTTCTCCGTTAATAATAGTGTCTTTTGGACCGCCGACATTTATAGAAACTACAGGCCTTCCACATGCCATCGCTTCAACTTGAAACATTCCAAAACCTTCCAATCTTGATGGGGCTGCATAAATATCGCAGGCATTCATTAAAGATGCTATAAACTCTGGAGAGTATTTTCCTTGCAGATAAATTATTCTGTCTTTGTCTAACCCCAGCTCTTCAATTAATTGCTCTTCCTGAGGTCCATAGGATTCTGCAGACGGACTTTCATATGTCTTTAAAACATATTTCCAATTTGGGAATTTGTTGCCTATTTTTGCAAGAGCCTTGAACATTTCCTGTGCTCCTTTGCTTGTTACATCTCCTCCTGCTGTAAATATCATTATCTCATCATCCTGAATTCCGAGCATTTGCCTTAATCTTTTCCTATCTTCTTCACTATTTTTTGGATAGAATATTTCTGGATCATAACCTATATGGCAGACATGAATATTATCTCCTTTAACTCCATCTCTCATGTAAGTCTGCTTAACCCAATTGCTCGTAGCTGCAAGGAGGGGTAGACTGTTAAGAATATTGTGATAATTTGCAACCCAGCCATCTGCATTAAACCATGGAACAACCTTCAATCCATGATTCATCGGACTGTGAACTATTTCAGGAATATCTCCCCAAAATCCAATTCCTATAACAACATCGGGATTAAATGATTTGTAAGCGTGAATTTTTTCCAGAGTGTTTCCTCTATCACATGGCATTACTTCAACTCCAAGCTCTCTTAATCCCTTGATAAGATAATGGCCCTGCAAACTAACTCCATCGGGTTCTACTGGATGCGGGTACAAAACTAAGACTTTCATAACCCCAAACCTCCTGCGGGTTCTGTATCTCCAGCATCCGCTCTTCGAGCACTAAAACTTTCTCGTTTGTTGCAACTCATTAATTCAAATCCTTTTTCATTTGGATATCCATAAATGTTTCTGATAATCTCTTTCTTTAATTCGAATTCCTGCTCATTTAAATCTAGAACAAAATCAGAAGAAGTTATCGGTTCCGGGACTTTTAATTGTGGATAAGGAATATTTTCTCCTTTTTTATAATTAAAGAAAAAAACTTCATTGGCTACCAATTCACCGCTTTTCGCCATTTGCTCAACTGCATTGTGAGTTTCAATATGTCTGATATGCCCATATTCCCCATTCTTTCCATGCGTAAATACAAAATCATATTTCTTTTGCGGCAGAGAACTTTTTATCTTGCTTATCACTCCATTAATATCTAACGGTTGAAGGAGTTCATCATCCAAATCGGAGATGATAGCATTTGCGTTATAGACTTTACAAACTTTTTCAAATTTAGGCATTCTGTCGGAATCCTTGCTTCTTGTAAGAGAAAGAATTGTCCATTTCCAATCTTTATTTCTCAGAATTGTGCCCCCCATCCAGATAGTTTCGTCATCAGGGTGAGCAACGATAACCAAAGCATCGCTTTTTTCCATATCACTACTTCCAGAAATTAATATTTAAGGTTTATTATAATCTCTTGGCTGCTTTTTTATCCAAAATAAATATTGCATTTTTATGTTTCCTTAGGATAGAAGCAGGCGACTTTTCATTTATTGGCCCTTTGGCGGCACTCAAAATGGCTTCTGTTTTCTTTGAACCAAATGCAAGGAGAATAATCTCTCTTGATTTCATTATTGTTTCTATTCCGACAGTATAAGCATCTTTTGGAACCTTCTTTATGTTGGAGAACAACCTTGAATTTGTTTTAATTGTATTCTCTGATAATTTGACCTCTCTGGTTTGACTGTTGAATGATGAGCCTGGTTCATTGAATGCGATATGCCCATTTACTCCAATTCCTAAAATACCTAAATCAATTCCACCAACTTCTTCAATTTCTTTTTCATACAATTTTCCATGGTATGATGGAAAGTTGGTATTATGCTTTTTTATGTTAACTTTGTCAAATAGATTTTTATTCATATAATAATGATAGCTTTCGTGGTCGTTGAATTTTATGTCAGTATACTCATCAAGATTAAAAGTTCTGACCCCTGAAAAATCAATTTCACCTTTTTTATACATCCTAACCAATTCTTTGTATAAGGGAATCATAGTCGAACCAGTTGCAATTTCCAAAACTGCAGTCGGCTTTTTTTTAATGATTTCTGCTATTATTGATGCCGCTTTTTTCACGGCTGCTTTTTTATTTTTCTCAATTATAAGTTTCATCTATTCTAACTAATTAAACAAAATTTTTAAATGTATAAAAACCTTATTTTTTATATTAACTATAGTTAAGATGGAAAAAACAGAGCAATTTGTTACGAAAGAAATGTTTCTTATAGATATTATCGCGAAGTATCCCGAGGCTGCGCCAATTCTAATGGGATATGGCTTGCATTGTGTGGGGTGCCACTTTTCCGGAGCGGATACATTAGAAATGGGTGCAAAAATGCACGGAATAGATGATGAAATTTTGGAAATGATACTTAAAGATGTTAATATTGTAATTGAAAAATTTGGCAGTTTGGAGAACAGAAATCCTTAAATAATTCTTATTTGATTTAGGAATATGAGAAAAGATTTGAGAGACTATCCAAGAATTGGATCAAAATACGATTCATATGATTTCCCCTTAGAATCTGTGCATGAAGAGCATTTTAATGGAGGAGTTCTAGTCTATATAGAGCGGATTGAGGTAGATGATAAGAACAAGATTGTTGATAAACAGATTGAAGTTGCGGGATACAGATACACGCCTTATGTGGGAAGACGAAAAGTGAAGATAATTCCTGAACAAAAAAGGATGGCAGTAAAATCGGATTTAATAGAATTATTAGAAGAAAAGTTTGCTGATAAAGCACTTATAATTGATTTTTTATTCTGGACTAGTCTTTTAAACACACATCACAGCTCTTAGAAATTCTTTTGTCCTGCAACCTGTGAAAATCACACATTGCTTTTGATTTTCTCATGGAAACACATAATTCGTAAATCTTTTTCATGATATCTGCATTATTTTCAATTACTTCCTTGGCAGATTTTTTAATCTCTTTTAGAGCCTTATCGGAAAATTTTATTTCTTTACCCCTTTTTAATTTTACATACTGTGAAATTGCCGCTTCTGTAATTCCAAGACATTCTGCAGCTTTCTTCTGCTTTAATCCGTAATCTTCGATAAATATTCTTGCTAGTTCTCTTCTAAGTGCCGGAATTAGATACCAAACTTCAATTTCCTGCGGCATTGTTTTTTTCATAATAAAATTAAATTTCTTTCATATATAAGCCTTCTGAAAACCACCGGCGAGTTTTCGATTCTGCACTTTCGCAGAGGACTGCAAAACCGCAAGCCTTAAAAAATATTAACTATAGTTAATTTTATGGTGCAGACAAATTTAGAAATCAGCAGAGAAGCTTTTGACCATTACAACCCTGAGGATTTGAAGTTCAGGGCTGAAATCGGGTTGAGCGAAGAAGTCGTTAGACAGATTTCAAAAGACAAAAATGAACCTGAATGGATGCTAAACAAGAGATTAAAGGGGTTGGAAATTTTCAATAGAAAACCGATGCCTACTTGGGGTCCGGATTTGTCTGATTTGAATCTTGATGAAATTCATTTTTATCTCAAGCCAAATGCATTAAAGAATTCAACGAGCTGGGACGAAGTTCCTTTTGATATAAAAAAGACTTTTGAGAAGCTAGGAATTCCCGAAGCGGAAAGGAAGTCTCTCGCGGGCGTAGGGGCACAATATGAATCTGAAGTAGTTTATCATAATCTCAAAAAGAACCTTGAAGAACAGGGAGTTATTTTCTTGGATATGGATAAAGCAGTTCAAAAGCATCCTGAACTTGTTCAGAAATATTTCATGACAAATTGCATTTCTCCTGCATTGCACAAATTTTCTGCTTTACATTCTGCGGTTTGGAGTGGAGGAACTTTTATTTATGTTCCAAAGGGGGTAAAAGTAGATATGCCCTTGCAGGCTTATTTTAGGATGAATGCGAAAAAGGGCGGGCAATTTGAACATACTTTGATAATTGCTGATGAGGGTTCGGTAGTTCATTATATCGAAGGATGTTCTGCTCCTCTTTATTCTGAAAATTCTCTTCATGCAGGATGTGTTGAAATTCATGTTCTTAAAGGCGCTAGAGTAAGATATTCCAGCATTGAAAATTGGAGCAAAAATACTTATAATCTTAATACAAAACGAGGAGTGGTTCACGAAAATGGAATAATGGAATGGGTTAATGGTAATATGGGGAGCAAAATGACAATGCTTTATCCCTGCAGTGTTCTCATTGGAGAAAATGCAAGAACAGATTATGTAGGCGTTGCTTATGCTGGTAAGGGACAAAATCAAGACACTGGTTGCAAGGTTTACCATTTAGCGCCAAATACGAAATGCAATGTAATTAGCAAAAGCATTTGCAAGGACGGTGGAATAACTTCTTATCGTGGATTAGTTGAAATAAAAAAGGGATGTGTAAATTCCAAGGCAAGTGTCCGATGCGATGGATTGATGCTTGACAATTTAAGCAAAGCAAAAACTTTCCCAAGCATGGAAGTATCTGAAAATGATGTTGAGGTTTCACATGAAGCTGCTGTTGGAAAAATCGGAGAAGACCAATTATTTTATCTCATGTCCCGTGGATTGAGCGAGGAAGAAGCAACCAAGATGATTGTTGCAGGATTTATTGAACCGGTGATTAAGGAATTGCCTTTGGAATATGCTGCTGAATTAAATAAATTAATAGAGCTTGAAATAGAGAACTCTGTCTGCTAACTAACATGGAAAACATATATCGACAAAGGATTTTAGAATTATATTCTGAAAGACCAAATTTTGGAGAGCTTAAAGACAAGACTCATGAAATCACGGAGAAGCATCCTTCATGCAATGATGAGATAGTAATTCAACTGAAAGTTGAAGGAAACAAGATTACTGATGCTAAATTCAGTGGTAAATTATGTTTTGTTAGTATGGTTTCAGCAGAAGCATTAATGGAAAATATTAAGGGGATGAATCTTGAAGAAGTAAAAAAATTGAGCAAGGAGAGCATAGACCAGTTTCTTGGAACAGAAATAACTTCCACTAGGATGGGCTGCGAGCTATTCCCTCTTGAAGCTTTGAAGAAAATACAACTATAATGGCTCTTGAAATAAAAAATCTTCATGTTGAAGTTATCGATGATTTAGGCAACAAGAAAGAGATACTTCGAGGGGTGAATATGAAACTTGAAAAAGGGAAGATTTATGCTTTGATGGGACCAAATGGAAGCGGAAAGACAAGCCTATCAAATGCATTAACCGGGAATCCACAGTATAAAATTACTTCAGGAGAGATTATCCTTGAGGGAGAAAATATAACAAACTTAGCTGCTGATGAAATAGCCAAAAAAGGGATATTCTTGTCATTTCAATACCCCAAAGAGATTCCTGGAGTAAATCTTTCAAATTTCCTTAGGGCTGCTTATAACTCAATTAATCCCGCCGGAAAAAAATCCGTTTTTGAGTTTTACGAATTGCTTAAAGAAAAGGCTAAGTTGTTAGACATGGATGAGAAGTTTTTTGACAGATATCTTAATCAGGGATTTTCTGGAGGAGAAAAGAAAAAATCTGAAATCCTGCAAATGCTTGTTCTTAACCCAAAAGCAGCTATTTTAGATGAGACCGACTCCGGATTGGATATAGATGCTTTGAGGATTGTTGCAAATGGTGTAAAGAACTTTGCAAATAAAGACAAATATATTCTTGTTATAACCCACTATAAAAGAATCCTGGATTACATAAATCCTGACAGAGTTTTTGTCATGGTTGATGGAAAGATAGTTCTGGAAGAAAATGGAGATTTTGTCAACCATCTTGAACAAAAAGGATACAATTGGTTGAAAGTAGAACCCGCAGGAGGTTCTGCATCTCCTGCTTCCCAACAGGAAGTTGAAATTCAATAAAATGATTAAAATTTTTAATTCTAAAGTTTTGGAAACAAAAGATTTGATTGCGGATGTAAAATCCTTGAAATTATCTGTTCCAGATGATTTTGAATTCAAAGCGGGGCAATATCTTTCATTAAGTGTTATTCGTGAAGATGGAAAAAAAATAAGAAAGCCATTATCGATAGCCAATCCCGCAGAGAAAGGAATTATTGAATTCTGCATTAAAATTATTTCTGGGGGTTTGGCATCGGAATTCGTGAAGACCTTAAAGTTAGGGGAAGAAGTTGAATTATTCGGACCTGCGGGAAAGTTTGTTATAAATGATTTTGATAAAGATTTGACTTTTATTGCTGCAGGAGTTGGTATCGCTCCTTTTATGAGCATGATACCTGATTTACTGAAAAGAGGATTCAAGAAGAATATACTCTTGTTAAAATCCGCCAGAAATGAAAAAGATAGTTTATATGATTCCGAGCTTGATGAATTAAGAGAATTAAATTATAATTTTAAATTTTATAACATTTTTAGCCATCCGATTGCTAAAAACCAAAATCAGGGATATGTTCAAGATTTTTTAGAAAAATATATTCTCCATGATTTCAATGGAAATTTCTATATTTGCGGATTAAAGGAAATGATTGATGACGTTAAAATGAAATTATTGTCGCTTGGTTTTAAAGAAGAGCGGATATTTAATGAAAAATTTGATTAACGAGTTAGAATTTCATTTTTTTGAAAGAGTAGGAACCAAGGACAATCATTAATATCGTAAATCCTACAAGTACAACCAAATCTAGTGTTGGATTAATTCCAGATGTTCCTAAAAGTCCATATCTTATTCCATCAACACCATAAGTTAAGGGGTCAAATAATGTAACTGTTCTTGCCCAAGAAGGTAGACTACTTATTGGGAATAGTGCTCCTGAAAGAGCGAAAATAGGCAATATTATGAAATTCATTATTAGATTAAATCCACTCATATCGTCCATTCTAGAAGCAATTGCAACACCTAGAGCAGTGAATGCTATACCGACGAGAATCATGAAAATAAATGCCGTCAAGAAACCAGTTAATGTTGTTGTATGAAGTTCTATAGCTAGAGAGATAATCATAATTAATAATCCCTGCAAGAAGGAAGTTGTTGCTCCCCCTAAAGTTTGTCCTAGCATTATTTCAAATCGCGAAACTGGAGCCACGAGAGTCTCTTTTAGAAATCCGAATTGTTTATCCCAGATTATTTGGATGCCTGAAAATATTGATGAAAATAAAATACTCATGGAAATAATTCCTGGAATAAGGAATCCGACATAACTTGTTCCGCCGGAAATATTTATTACAGAATTCAATCCAAATCCGATAACAAATAAAATAAGAAGAGGAGGTCCTAGACTTCCAATTATTCTACTTTTGGAACGTAGAAATCTTTTGATGTTTCTAAGCCAGATTGTATAAACGCCACGCATTATCTGCTCCTTCTCCACATTCTGCTGTGCAGACGCATGTTTTCTTTAGAGTCAGATTCTTCTTCGTATATTGTTTTCCCTGTAAAATGCAGGAATACGTCCTCAAGAGTTGGCTCGTGAATTGAGATTGAACCAATTGAAATTTTTTCCTTGTCGGCTATTTTTACGATTTCTGCAACGTGATTTTCTGCATGCTGCAAATTGATAGTAATTGAACCATCATGTTCTTTAACTTCCTTAATCCAAGAAGATTTTTCCAATTTCTCTTTTAACTTGTGATTTTCTTTTGACTGAATTGTAATAACATCTCCCCCCAGAGTTTCTTTCAGATCTTTTGGATTTCCTCTCGCAACGATTTTACCCCGATTAACAATTGCAAGATTGTCACATAATTTATCTGCTTCATCCATATAATGTGTTGTAAGAATTATTGTAATCTTTTTTTCCTTGTTTAATTTTCTTATATAATCCCAGATATAATTTCTTGTTTGGGGGTCAAGACCAATAGTTGGCTCGTCCAAGAATAAAACTTTCGGTTCATGAAGCAATCCTCTTGCAATTTCCAATCGTCTTTTCATACCGCCTGAAAAAGTTTTTACAAGCGAATTTTTTCTGTCTTCAAGCCCGACGAGTCTAAGCATTTCCAAAATTCTTGTTTCTCTTGTCTCTTTAGGAATCCCATATAACCTTCCATGAAAATCCATATTTTCATATGCTGTTAGTTCGTCATCGAGACTTGGGTCCTGAAAAACAATTCCGATTGATTTTCTTACATTATTTGGGTCTGTTGTAATATTAAAATTATTGACCAATGCTTCCCCTGATGTTGGTTTCAAAATTGTGGAAAGCATTGAAATTGTTGTAGTTTTTCCCGCTCCATTCGGCCCCAACAATCCAAAAATCTCTCCTTCATTTATGTTGAAAGAGACTTTATCAACTGCAACAAAGTCGCCAAACTTCTTTGTTAGATTATTTACCTGAACGGTCTGCATTAATTATATTGTAAAATCTGATTTAAAAGGCTTATGGACGAATTATTTTATTAAGCTTAGAATTATTATTCCTAAAATTATCAGCATGAAGAAAATTGTCCCTATTGCAATTATTATTCTTAATTTTTTCAATCTCATTTCAGATCAAAAACCTCTTCATGAATTTTATTTTTATTTATTCCAAGCTCTTTTAATTCTTTTATCATTGATTCTTTGAGGTTTATTGGACCACAGATCAAAACTTCTCTGTCTTTCAGATTTCCCTCTGTTTCAATTATCTTTCCTATTGTGATTCTTCCCCTTTTTTCTGAATTCCATGGAATAAATTTAAGATTTTTTATTTTGCTTATTTTCTCAAGAACTTCTTTATCTACAATGTAATTTTCCCTGAAAGTGTAGAAGAGAATAATATCTGCGTCAGGATTTTCTCTGAGCTCATCAAGCATTCCGAGGAAGGGAGTTATTCCAATTCCGCCTGCAATCCAGACTTGTTTTTTATTACCAAAGTTTTTGAAATTAAATTTGCCATATGGTCCTTCAATGGAAACTCGGTCTCCTACTTTCAAATCTGTTAACTTTTCTGTAAAATCCCCTGATTCTTTTATTGCAACTTTCACAATTCTTTCATTTGATTTTGATGCAATTGAAAAAGGATGGGGTTCTTTTGTGAGATTTTGATTGTAAAATCGGAGGAATACAAACTGCCCTGATTGATATTGAATCTGATTTGATTCTGGTTCTAGCTGGAGTTCGAATATATTCTTATTTATCTTTATATTTATGATTTTATACATTGGATATTTCTTATATTTTTTTCTTATAATCCAACTGTAGACAATTGCGCCCCCTCCGATTAAGGCAATTGCCAAGACAAAGAATCTGTATCCGATGAAAATATTGTCAATAGCAATATCATCAACGGTTAGCATGTGCAAGATGACTAATGCGAAAATGCCGCCCATGAATTCGTGAGTGAATTTCCAATGATTGTATTTCATTCTTGTAAAGAATGTCACGAAAATCAAAGTGATTAATCCGACAATTGCAATCAAGCCAAAATCAAGGGCAAGAATTCCGCCTGGAATGAAATAACTTGCGGCCTGAACGAAATGTTGCGGAATAAGATTAGCAACAAGGAAAATTGGGTGAGCAAGAATGAACATGAAGGCTATTCCGCCTACAATTCCATGAACAAGATAGACTTTATCCAAACCACCAAAGATTTCTTCAAGGAATTTTAATCGTGTTGATAAGATAAAATTCAAAGTGAATAAGGTAACACCAACAAGTGCGAAAATTCTGCCTAGAGTATATAATGAGGATGAAAAATCATTGAAACCACTCGCTCCGCTTCCAAATGCAAAGAACAGAAGAACGGGAATTAACGATATGAGAATTATTGCAGTCCAACCAAGAA